>DASYVW010000344.1:0-1960 GCA_035936675.1 Gemmatimonadales bacterium | reverse complement strand
GGTCGTGACCGATCTCACCTGGTTCCGCCGGGACGTGCTGGTCGGTCCTCCCGGCGATCGGGTGCCACGAGTGGGTTCGGGCCACCGACCGTTTCATCTCGAGGGCTCCAACGGGCTGGTGGCTGTGCAGCCGCTGGGGGGTGGCCCCGCGCAGGAGCGGCTGGATGCCCCCCATCACTATCCCGATCAGGACGTGGTGGACCGGGTGCGCGTCGCCTTTGCGGCGCCGGAGGTCGGCGGTCTTGGACTCATGAATCTCCAGCCGGTAGACGGAGCCGCTCGAGTCTCCCATGCGGGGACGTGGATCAGGGGCCGCAGCATGGGCAACGAGCTGATCGAGGTCTCGGTGGAAGCCGGCGGCGCATTGCGGTTGCTCGACCGGCGGACTCGGCAGAGCTACCGCGATCTCCTGGTCCTCGAATCCGGGGGCGACGCAGGCGATACGTACACGTATTGTCGGCCGGCGCGGGACCGGATTCGCCGGAGCCGCGGCCCGGTAACGGTGCGGCCGCTCGCGCGGGGCCCACTCGTGGTTGCGCTGGAAGCCGAATGGCGGATGCGGGCGGGCCGGCGCGGGCGTGGTGCCGGCACGGTGGGGGTCCGGCTGGTCGTGTCGCTCTATGCTGAATCACCCATCGTCCGCTGCACGCTCGAGATCGACAACCAGGCGGCACACCACCGGCTGCGGGCACGCTTCTCGACCGGTCTTCCCAGCGGAAGCGCCGTCGCCGGCGGGCAGTTCGGATCCATCGAGCGTACGCCGGTGCCGGCCGACCGCCGGAAGTACCCGCGCGAGACCCCCGTGACCACGGCGCCGACGCATCGGTACGTGGCCGCTGCGGTCAAGAGCCGGGGCGTCGCCGTGCTCGCCCCTGGCTTCTTCGAGTACGAGCTGGATCGCCGCGGCGATCTGATAGTCACCCTGCTTCGGGCCATCGGAACGCTCTCGCGCGACGACCTGCCGACCCGGCGCGGCCACGCGGGCTGGCCCGTTGCCACGCCGGAGGCGCAGTGCCTCGGCGCAGAGCGGCTCCAGCTCGCGATTACCCCAGTCGCCCGGGCAGACCTCGACGACGGCACCACGCTGCCAGAGTTGTGGGAGGATGCCTTCCTTCCGGTACAGGGCATCTGGCTGCGCCAGGCCACGCGGCTCGCGGTCGAGCCGATTGATGTGACGCTCGAGGGAGACGGGCTGGTGTTCTCCGGTCTCAAGCCGGCCGAGCGGGGTGGAGGCATGGTTCTCCGCTGCTACAACGCCACCGGCCAGCCGACCGCGGGGGCCTGGCACTTCGGCAGGCCTGTCACCGGCGCGCATCGGGCGCGGGCCGACGAGCGTCAGCTGCATGAGATCCGGCTTGGTGAAGGCGGCCGCTTCGTGCCCTTTCACGCGGCGCCCCATGAGATCGTCACCATCATGGTGGCGCTCGGCCGATCCGACTAGCTTCTTGCCCATGAGCGATTTTCCATCGCTGCCGTGTTTTCCCTGTCCCCATCGCTCGTCCTGTTGTGCTTACGGCGTCACCTTGAGTGATGAGGAGGCCGCCGCAATCATGCTGGCCCACGGCGCGGCCACAGTCTATCGCACCCGCTGGGGCGAGTGGCGCACCCGGGTCCGGGTCGGCCGCTGCGTCTTCCTCCGGGAGAACGTCTGTACCATCCACGCGGAATCCCACTATCCAGCCGTGTGTCGCGGGTTTCCCTGGACCGATGCCGAGACCGGTGGCCCCTACGAGTATGACCGGACGATTTGTCCGGAGTTCGTGGTGAGGCCGGAATTGGTGCAGATAGTGAGAGGTGAGAGGTAAGAGGTAAGAGGTTAGAAGTGATTGTCATCCTGAGCGAAGCGAAGGATCCCTACGCGTGCGATTCGAGAGATCCTTCGCTTCGCTCACGATGACAGCCCTTTAGAAACGATCCCTTGAATCAGGACATAAAATGACTCCCCGGACCCTTCTCACCT
>DASYVW010000343.1:0-2731 GCA_035936675.1 Gemmatimonadales bacterium | reverse complement strand
GGACTGGTGGATGTACTGGCCAGCGATCACCATGGACCGCGTCGCACAGGCGTCTCACCCCGCGAGGCCCTGGAAACGCTGATCGCCCGCGGCGAGCTGGCGCTCGCTACACGGGCGATGGTGGAGACTCCTGGAATGATCGTGCGGAGCGACCTGGTCGCTTCACGTCTCCCGGGGTAGGCTGGTCCTTCCAATAGCCCGCAACAGCAGTCCGGTCGGACCGGCGGACGTGGCGCCACCCGCGGCTACCGCGGAGTCGACCTGCTCCTTGATCCGCCGGCGTAGAGCACCGTATTTCTGGGCTGCGGTCGGATCCTCGAAGGCAATCGCTGTCCCTCTGATCTTGTAGGCACCTGCCTGGGCATCCAGGACGCCGAGGATGCTGTCGATCCCGGCGAGAAGGGTGCCGCTCAGAACCGTGAGTGCCGGGTCCTCGGTTCTGATCTCCCGGGAATACCACTGCTTCACCTGGCTTGGGCTCCAGCCGAATCGCTTGGCGAATATCATCACCGAATCCTGATAGGCCGCCTCGATCGCGGTTTGCTGCTGCCGGTAGACCCGGATAAAGTTGGCGGCTCCAGCCAGACTCATCCGGGTATCGGTGACCCCACCGTTCGGGTTCAGACGCGCCGCGGCAAAGAGCCGCCCCAGACGCGCCACCCGCATTCCATTCTCGAGCCGCTCGCGGGCCGCGTCGTGCGCGCCGGCATAATGGCCCAGCATCGCCTCCACCGTTTTGCCGTCGACCTTCGGTGTTTCAGTCTCGAGCGCGGCGCGGAGCAACTTGGAGCGAAGCCGTGGTGCCCGCGGCAACACCCGCGCGACAACGGTATCGCGAACGGTTGGGACACTATCAGTAGGCCGAGCCACCGCAGGAGGAATCACCTCGGCAGGCGCCACCTCGGAGCGAGACGCCTCCGCCGGCCAGACCGTGGTGGTGCTGGCAAGCGACACCATCTCCTGGCGTTCAGCAGGCTCACGGGCAACCGCCGGGGTGGAGTGTGGCATCTTCGTCGCGACCACGTGACTATGACCAGCCCAGGGCGGACGGGGGCCCGCGAACGCGAGCTGAATCCCGAGCATCAACAGCACACCGGAAATCCCCAGCGCAAGCGGACCGCGCCAGCGATGTAATAGGTGCCCGTTGGAGTCCGCGGGTTCGGGAGCAGGCTCGGGCACTGAATTGATGCCGCCGAGGAAGGTCCAGCCCTTCCGCGCGGGCCGGGCCACCGGCTCTTCCTTCGCCATCGTGATGATCGCTTTGTATTGCGGGTGCAACGTGATCGAGATCCACTTCGCCGTTGCCCGGTGATAGATCCGGGAGCGCGCGTCGACGTCGCCGTTGCGAATGGCCAGCGCGAGCTCGTCGCTCGACCGGTAGAGTTCTTCCTTGCCTGGGCTGAGTTCCACGAGATACATGGTCACACTCGATCGTTACGCGAGCCCCGGCCGGGAGGCGAGGAACCCTGGTAGAGTGAACAGATTCTGAGCGGTCGCAGGTGTACGAACACCGGAGGTGCCAGATCCGTGCTTATTCGGCCCCCGGCGCGGGGTTTCTCCCGTTTCGAGCCGGGTTGAAAGGCGTAAGCCCAAGGGCCGGAGCAACTTCCTTTGCGAGGCAGCCAGTGAAAAGGCGCCCTGCCGTGGGGGGTTCTCGCTGACAGGGCAGTTCGGGAGGGACGGGGCCGCCGGTGCGTTTTTCGACCAGCGGTGGTGTAATGCAAGATGTTTCCTTCGCCATCGCTATAGATTAGAGTGCGAAAGGTTCCCATTCCGGACTGGCAGGTCCGGAACACCGGCTTTGCCGACTCAGCCTAGTGCTCGCCCCCCTGCCGGCGGCGATTGGAGGATTCATGATCACACAGCAACGCAGGATCGATGACGCCGAGGATCCATCATCTGCTTCCCGCCGAGGCGGCGGGGGCTCCGGAGCTGGCAGCCTGTTTCTGGCCACGATGCTCGGGGTGGGCCTCGGGCTGCTCGCTGCCCCTCAGCCAGGCATCAAGACTCGTAAGCTGCTCCTCAAGCGGCTCGCCGCGTTGGGGGAGGGCGTCGGGGAAGGCCTGGAGGAGGTACAGGACTTGAGCTCGAAGGCGAAGAAGCGGGCCAAGCAGCGACTGGCACAGCTGCGCGACGACGCTGAGGAAGGCTTCGAGAGCGTGGATGATCGCTGGCAGGACACCAAGCGTAGGTTCCGGCGCGTCGCTGAAGACGAGAGCGACTCCAGTCCCCTGGGCACCATTGTAGCTATCGCTGCTGGTGTGGCGGCAACCTACTTCCTGACCAGTGATCGAGCAGCACCGGTGCGCTCCAGGGTCCAGCACGCGGCCAGCGACGTGAAGCGTCGCGCAACCGATGAGTGGGACCGGTTCCAGCGGGGCGGCACCCGCGGAGGCGGGGAAAGATCGGCCAGCCAGGAAGGCCGATCCGAAACCAGGGCCGGCTCCACCCCGTCTGATGAGGCCCCGCAGGCGAGCTGAGCAAGCTGGCTTCGGATTCAGCGAAACGGCCCCGGGAAGCGGGGCCGTTTTCCATGTCCAGAGACGAGGACTATGACCAGCTGGAGGCGGGGACTCGAGTGGCTCACCGGTGGGCAGCCGCGCTGGCGCAGGCCGGTACTCCTGGCACTCGTCCTCTGTGCCGCTCTTCTCCTCTGGCTCATATCCTGGATGAGTACCTGTGGCTTCTACGGCTGCCCATCGACCACTCAGATGCAGGCGTTCCGGCCCAG
>DASYVW010000342.1:0-7884 GCA_035936675.1 Gemmatimonadales bacterium | reverse complement strand
AGCCGTACGTCTATGGCGGGAGCGCGGAGGAGACCTCGTCATCACGGATCTCCACATGCCCAAGAAGGACGGCATCGAGACCATCGTCGAGCTGCTTTCCCACACGCCGGGGACTCGCATCATCGCTATGTCGGGCGGGGGCCAAACGAAGCGACTGGATCTTCTGGGGAATGTCGCACTGCTCGGGTCGGTGCTGACGATCGAGAAGCCGTTTACCATCGCCGAAATGCTGACCGCTGTAAGCCGCGCGTTACAGGACGTGCGCTAGGCGCGCCCGGGCTCGGGTGTGTCATCGATGTCGATCGGAATGGCATCGGGGTCCCTGGCCGTGGCGCCACCGGGAGATCCGGTGAGTGCACCCGCCCCGGCAAGCCGATCGATCAGGTCCCGCCTGGCCCGGGCGTCCGGCACCCGCAACTCCCAACCCGCGAGCCCCGCCATCTGATCCGAGTCGGGAGGGGCTCCTTCTCCCGCCCACGTGTTCAGGTTCAGGTGGTGGTGATAGCCACCCGCCGACACCGCCGCCAACGATGGTATCCGCATCATCATATCGAAGCCGATCACGTTCCGGTAAAACCTCACCGCGCGTTCCAGGTCTGACACCGTGAAGTGCACGTGCCCGACAACGGTCTCGGCGGGAAGTCCGCGCCAGGGAAGCGAGACCGGCTCCGCTGCCGAGATCACGCCTTCGACATCCATCGGGTCCACCGTCATCTGCACCACGCCATTGCGGACAGGCCACTGCGCCCGGGGCCGGTCGGCGTAAATCTCGAGACCATTTCCGTCGGGATCGTCGAGATACAGCGATTCGCTGACGGCATGATCCGACATCCCGCGCAAGGGATACTGGGCCTGGTTCAGGCCCAGGAGCGCACGACCCAGCTCCGCCCGGCTGGGGACCAGGAGAGCGACGTGGTACAGGCCGGTCGTCGTCGGTCGGGAGGGGCGACGCCTGATTCCCGGCTTCTCCTCGAGCAGGATCAGCTCGCGTGCGGCATCGGTGTCTCCATCATCTTGTCGATTCTCCGCCCGCGGTGCGAGGGCAACCCTGGAGCGTTCTTCCCGGGCGACGCGAAACCCGAGCACGTCGCGATACAACCGGAGCGACCGCTCGAGATCGCCCACCCGAAGCCGAACGCGGCCGATGTGGGTGTCAGATGGCAACTGCGACTTGCTGCCGGACCGTGGGCTTGCGATCGGAGTATCCATACCTGATAAGTGGGTGCCCGGTTCGCTCGGCGCAACCCTTTTCCTTCCCGGAGTATCTACCAGAAGATGGCGGGGCCGGCCTTTCGCGTGGGCTCCGCCCGAAACGCATCGCCCCATCCTACGTAGGGTCCTGTCCGGTGCCCTTCGGAACGCGAGGGACGCCAGCGGACCTGAAGGGTCGAGGCTTCAGCGATGTTCTTGAGTCGTCGCCGTTTCATGCTGGGGAGTGCGGGTTTCGCGGTGGCCGCCGCGCGAACCGGAATCGCCTGGCCCATGCAGGGCCCGCCGGTTGCGAGCGGCCCGCGCTGGCAGCCCAGTGCCGACCTGCTGCGGAATCTGCCCCGGCTGTTGGAGCTGGCTTCCGTCCCCGGACTCGCCATGGCGGTGATAGATGGCGGCCGAGTCTGGACCCGCGGATTCGGCGAGGCGGTGGAAGAGGCGCGCCAGTCGGTTTCGGACCAGACCGAGTTCGAAGCAGCCTCGCTCGGCAAGCCGATCTTCGCCTACGCCGTCCTCCGGCTGGTGGATGCCAGGATTCTCGATCTCGACCGCCCACTGTTCGACTATCTCCCCACGCCGGAAGCCAATAACGCCAGAATGAAGCGGGTGACTCCCCGCCACGTTCTCAGCCACACCACCGGGTTGCCCAACTGGCGGACGCAGCCGGGCCCGCTGGAGCCGGCGAGCGATCCGGGCAAGACATTCACCTATTCCGGTGAGGCCTACTTCTACCTCCAGCGTGTGGTGGAGACGGTTACCGGCAAGCCGTTCGCCCGGGTCATGCGAGAACAGGTGCTCGATCCCCTTGGCATGAAGGAGACCAGCTACGTCTGGCTGCCCGCATTCGAATCGCGCATGGCGGCCGGATACGACGGACAGGAGAAGCGGCTCGACGTGCAGGCGGCAATCGGCCGGCGAACACTCGCCATCGCAGAGCAATGGGGCATTCCGTTGGCCGACTGGCGCTATGACGAGGCCGCCCGGGCGGTGCCGCTGATCAACCCAGGGTGGCCTCCGCTCCCGCTGTACATGGTGCCCAATGCGGCGACGTCGATGCTGACGACCGTGAGCGACTACGCCCGGTTCCTGACCCGACTGGTAGCACCCGCCGGTGCACCGGGGCTGGATCTCAGCCCAGCCGGCCGGCGCGCGATGGCGTCGCCGCAGGTGCGGCTGAACAGCGCTCTCTCGTGGGGACTGGGCTGGGGGATCCAGCGGGACGAGCACGGCGAGGTGCTCTGGCATTGGGGTGCCAACAACTCGTTCCGTAACTTCGTGATTGCCGATCCAGCCAACAACAGGGCCGTCGTCGTGTTCACCAACAGCGAGAACGGCCCCCGCATCTACGAACGGGTCATCGTGGCCGTCACGGGTCACGACCATCCTGCCTTCCTCTGGATTTAGCGACCGCTGAGTAAATTCCTCGCTTCGCTTTTGCGCGCTCGGAATGACAACCGCCCCAATGACGCTTGGAAGGATGTCCGTGCAGCTCGGCTTGCGTTGGAAAATCGTGCTCGCCTTCCTGGCGGTGTACCTGTGCTGGGGCATGACCTACCTGGCCATGCGCGTCGCGGTGCGGGACATACCACCGCATCTCATGTCGGGGGCGCGATTCCTGGTTGCCGGCCTGGTGCTCTACCTATGGACCCGCCGGCGCGGCGATCCCAAACCCACCGCAATCCAGTGGCGTTCCGCCGCCATGGTCGGCGCCTTCCTCCTGCTCGGCGGAAATGCGACGGTGGCCTGGGCGGAACAGCGGGTGCCTTCCGGCCTTGCCGCCGTGCTCATCGCGGTGGCACCGATCTGGATGGTCGCATTCGAGTGGGCCAGAGGTGGGCCCCGACCGGGAAAGCGGGTGATCGCCGGACTGATCCTCGGCCTGGCGGGGGTGGCTCTTCTGGTGTGGCCCAAGGGCGATTCCGCCACTCGAGTCAACCCTATCGGTGCGGTGATGCTGGTGCTCGCGTCGGCCTCATGGGCGTGGGGATCGGTCGTCTCGAAGTCGGCTCCCCTTCCGAAGTCGCGGTTTCTCGCTACCAGCATGGAAATGATCGGGGGTGGTGTTCTCCTGCTGCTCACCGCGCTGGCGGTGGGACAGTTTGCTCATTTCAGACCAACCGAGGTATCGGCAAACGCCGGGCTGGCCTGGTTGTTTCTGGTGGTCTTCGGATCACTGGTGGGCTTTACGGCCTACATCTGGCTGCTCGGAGTCACCTCGATTGCCAAGGTGGGCACCTACGCCTACGTCAACCCGATCGTGGCGGTCTTCCTCGGCTGGGCGATCCTGGATGAGCCAGTGACCGGCAGGACGCTGATCGCAGCGCTGGTCATTCTGCTGGGCGTGGCGCTGGTCAACATCGAATGGAAAACGAGTTGATGGAGCCTCATCAGGTTGCCTCTGCTGGAGTCGCCTCTCCCCTCCCAGGCTCGCGGAACTCCCTCGGCTCCTTGGCGTTTCCTCGAGCGAGCCGCTGCTGCAAGGCATCGAGATAGGTGTAGACCACCGGGGTGATGTAGAGGGTGATGAGCTGGGAGAAGAGCAGTCCGCCCACCACGGCGATGCCCAAGGGACGCCGGGACTCGGCGCCCGCGCCCTGACCGAGTGCGATCGGCAGGGTGCCCATCAACGCGGCCATCGTGGTCATCATGATCGGCCGGAACCGGACGCTGGCCGCTTCCAGGATGGCCTTCCGGGCGGTGGTATGCTCTCGGCGCTCGCGCTCGATGGCGAAGTCGATCATCATGATCGCGTTCTTCTTCACGATGCCGACCAGCATGATGATGCCGACGAAGGCGTAAATGCTGAGGTCGAGCCGGAAGATCAGCAGCGCCAGCAAGGCCCCGAATCCTGCGAAGGGAAGGCCCGAAAGGATCGTGAGGGGGTGGATGAAGCTCTCGTACAGGATGCCGAGCACCAGGTAGATCACCAGGATCGCAAGGACGAGCAGCACGAGTAATCCTTGTTGCGCGTCTTGAAAGGCCTGCGCCGTGCCGGCAAAGCTGGTGCTGATGGTGGAGGGCAGAACCTGTCGCGCTGCCGCCTCCACCTGGTTCACCGCTGTGCCGATAGAGGTGCCGGGCTGGAGGTTGAATGAAAGGGTCACCGAGGGCAGCTGGCCCGTGTGATTCACCGTGAGCGGACCCGTGGCCGGGGTTATCTGAGCCAGGCTGCCCAAGGGGACCGACACCCCCTGGCGGCCGCTGATGTGGAGCAGGTTCATGGCCGAGAGGTCGCGCTGGTACTGGGGCAGCAGCTCCATGACCACCCAGTACTGATCGTTGGGCGTATAGATGGTGCTGACTTGGCGCGCGCCGTACGCGTTGTAGAGGGCGTTCTCGATCTGGCTGACGTCGATCCCGAGCGCCGCGGCGCGGTCCCGCGCGATAGTAACCTGAACCTGCGGATTCTTGATCTGCAGGTCACTGGTGACGTCGGTCAGGCCGGGGATGTTATGGAGCCGCTGCTCCAGCGCCGCAGCGCCCTGATACAGCGCGTCCACGTCGGAGCCATACAGCGTGAATTGATATTGGCTCTTGGACGATCGGCCGCCGATGTTGATGACCGGCGGGTTCTGGAGGTACACCCGGAGCCCCGGAACGGCGGCAAGCTTCCGGGTGAGCGACTGGGCCACTTCGTCCGCGCTCAACGCTCGCTGGTTCCGCGGCTTCAGGTGGATGAGCAATCGGCCCTGGTTCACCGTGGTGTTGCGGCCGCCGCCGCCCACGGCGGACATGAACCCCTCGACGTTCGGGTCCTCCTGCACGATCGCCGCCGCGGCGAGTTGGTGTTTCACCATCGCGTCGTAGCTGGTGCCCTCGGCTGTTTCGGTGGTGCCGGAGAGCTGGCCCTGGTCCTCACTGGGTATGAATCCCTTGGGGACGACCCGTCCCAGCACCACCGTGCCCACCAGGATCACCGCCGTGAAGGCCATCGCGAGCGGGCGATGATCCATGACCCAGGCGAGCGAGCGCTCGTAGCCTCCGAGTGATTTCTCCCAGGCGCGCTCGATGGCTTGATACAGGCGCCCGTGCTGCTCGCTCTCCGGGTGCGGCCGGAGCCACCGGCTGCACAACATCGGTGTCAGGGTCAGCGAGACGACGCCGGAAACCAGGATGGCCACGCCGATCGTCACGGCAAACTCCTGGAACAGCCGGCCGATGAGGCCGCCCAGGAAGAGCACCGGGATGAAGACGGCCACCAGCGACAAGGTCATGGAGAGCACCGTGAAGCTGATCTCCCGGCTACCGTTCAGGGCGCCCTCCAGCACCGACTCTCCCCGTTCGATATGCCGGACGATGTTCTCCAGTACCACAATGGCGTCGTCCACCACGAAGCCGACGGCCAGTGTGAGCGCCATCAGGGAGAGGTTGTCGAGGCTGAAGCCGAGCAGGTGCATCACGGCAAATGTGCCGACGAGCGACATGGGGAGAGCCAGGCTCGGGATCAACGTGGCCCGAAGGTTCCGGAGGAACAGGAAGATCACCATCACGACGAGACACAGGGCCAGGAACAGCGTGAACTTGACGTCCTGGACCGACGCCTTGACCGTCTGCGAGCGGTCATACAGCGTCGCGATGTCGACCGACGCGGGCAGCTGCGATCGGAGTGAGTCTACCTCGGCTTTGACCCGCTCCGCGACGGCCACGGTGTTCGTGCCCGGCTGGCGCTGAATGGCGAGCACGATGGCGCGCTCCCCGTTATACCAGCTGGCCTGCTTGGTGTCCTGCACGCTGTCGATCACCAGCCCGAGGTCGCGAAGGCGGACCGGTGCACCGTTACGGTACGCCACCACCAGGGAGCCGAAGCCGGCGGCGTTGGTAAGCTGCCCCTGGCTCACCACGGAATAGGCCTTGTCGGTTCCCCACAGGGTGCCGGTCGGGAGGTTCACGTTCCCGTTATCCACCGCCAGGGCCACCTCGTCGATCCCGATGTTGCGGGCGGCGAGCTGCTGCGGGTCCAGCTGAATGCGCACGGCGTACTTCTGGGAGCCGAAGACCTGGACCTGGGCCACCCCGTCGACGGTCGAGAGCCGCTGGGCCAGGAAGGTCTCCGCGTATTCATCGAGCTGTGGCAACGACAACGTCGTCGCTCGCAGCGCGAAGTACAGAATCGGCGATGACGACGGATCGACCTTGCGGAAGCTCGGAGGCAGCATGCTCTGGGGTAGCTGGCGGACCGCTTGCGAGATGGCGGCCTGCACGTCCTGGGCGGCAGCGTCGATGTTGCGGCTCAGGGCAAACTGCAAGGTGATGGAGGTGTTGCCGCCGCTGCTGGTCGAGGTCATCGCCGCGACGCCGGGGATGGTGGAGAACTGTTTTTCCAGCGGGGTCGCCACCGAGGACGCCATGGTCTCGGGGCTGGCGCCGGGTAGGCTGGCGCTCACCGAGATCGTGGGGTAGTCCACCGCCGGGAGATCGCTCACCGGGAGCTGGCGGTACGCCACCAGTCCAAAGATGAGAATGCCGGCCATGACGAGTGTGGTCATGACCGGGCGGCGGATGAAGAGCGCGGTGAAGTTCATAATGCCCCCAGCCGGGTGGTGTCGGCCGCGGCCTTGATCTGGACCTTCGCGCCCTGGCGTAGCCGCAGCTGCCCATCGACCACGACCCGGTCTCCTGCCTGAACGTCACCGCTCACGATGGCGAAATCGCCTGCCGTCCGGTTGACCGTCACCGCCTTGGTGGCCGCCGTGCTGTCCGCCTGAATCACGAAGATGAAGCTGCCCTGCTGCCCGGATACCACTGCCGCTGCGGGCACGACGATCGCGTCCGGCTCCACGTAGAGCTGGAGTCGTACGTTGACGAACCCACCGGGCCAGAGCGAACCGTCGTCGTTGGGGAAACGCCCCTTGAGCAAAATGGTACCGGTTGACGTGTCCACCGCGTTGTCCACGAAGCTCAGCGCGCCCTCGCTGGGATCTCCTCCCCCGGCGGCCTCGGCGCGGACGACGACGCTCTTGCCGAGGTGCGCCTGAATGAGCGGCAGGTTACCCGCGGGGACCGCGAAGCGAACCAGGATCGGCCGGATCCGGTTGATCAGGACCAGCGGCTGGTCGGCGTTGGCCCGTACCAGGTTGCCCTCGCGGACCAGGAGACTTCCGGTCCGACCCGATATCGGCGCCCGAATGGTGGAGTATTGAAGGTTGAGCCGTGCCTGGTCTACCGCAGCCTGACTTCCAGCCAGGGTAGCCTCGGCCGCGGCGGCGGTGGTTTTCACCTGTTCGTACTGCTGCGCCGTCACATACTGCTTCTCCACCAGCGACTCGTATCGCTTCTCATCCTGCACCGCATTGGCAGCCTGGGCCCGGTCACGTGCCAGGATCGCGAGCGCCTGATCGAGCGCGGCGCGGTAGGGCCGCGGATCCAGCTGAAAGAGCAGCTGGCCTTGCTTCACCTCATCGCCTTCCTTGAAGGCGACTCGTTGCAGAGTGCCGCCTACCTGCGCCTCCACCGCCACCGCCTGCAGCGGCTCAACCGTGCCGGTGGCAGCCAGCTCGAACGGCATCGGCCGCCGCTCGGCCACGGCCACCTTTACCGGAACCGGTGGCGGCGCCGGGGATTTCGCCTTGGAGCATGCGGCGAGCAGGAGGAGGGACACCAGCGTTCCCTTCACGGTCGTTCTCATCGTGGAGGAGTCCGGGAAGCGGAGTCCGGCTCGAGACGGAGCGAGCTTCC
>DASYVW010000341.1:0-8160 GCA_035936675.1 Gemmatimonadales bacterium | reverse complement strand
CCACTCAGCTGTCGGTGGGCCTCGGGGGCATCGAGGCGGACCATGGCCAGCTGGAGCAGGTGGTGATGAATCTCGCCCTGAATGCCCGAGATGCGATGCGGGGTGGTGGCCGCCTGACCATTGAGACGCTGGACGTTGATCTACCCGAGGGGTACGCGTACCGGCAGATCGGGATCGATATCCCCGCGGGGCCCTACGTCATGCTGGTCGTGAGCGATACCGGCCACGGCATGAGTCCGGAAGTAAAGGCCCGGTTGTTCGAGCCGTTCTTCACCACGAAACCAGCCACCCAGAACACCGGGCTCGGACTCGCAACCGTCTATGGCATTGTGGCCCAGAGTGGCGGATACATCTGGGTGGACAGTGAGCCCGGCAGGGGCACCGCCTTCAAGATCTGCTTTCCCCAGGTAGAGTCGGAGGATGACATCGCTGCACCGACCAGCCGGCCGGCCGAGCCAGCGGGGGGCTCCGAGACGATCCTGCTGGTCGAGGATGAGGACACCGTTCGCATTGTCGCCTCCCGCGTCCTGACGACTCGCGGCTACGTGGTGCACCAGGCCGCCAATGGCGAGGAGGCGCTGGCGTTGGCCCGGAAGCTGGATGGCAGGCTGGATCTGGTGCTGACCGACGTCGTGATGCCGGACATGGGTGGAGTAGAGCTGGTCGAGCGTCTGCTGGAGCTGCGCCCGGAACTCAAGGTGGTGTACATGTCCGGGTATGCGCACGGAGACAAGCAGGCCGGGCCTCAGGGTGAGGACCGCTCCTTTCTGCAGAAGCCCTTCTCGTCCGAGAGCTTGACGCTCAAGGTCCGCGAAGTGCTCGATGGGGTGCCCGGCCATCCGGCATGAGCGTTCATAGAGTCGGCCTAGGTGGACGTCCCCCGTGCGGCGAGCGCTTCTTTTCCCGTCCGACTAAGCCCCTTGATGGCGTGCTCGCGTCGTAGCGCCGACGACCGGTCCGACACTGCCTCCCAATAAACGAAAACGACCGGCAGCCGGGTACGAGTGTAAGCAGCCCCGCTGCCGGCGTTGTGCTCTGCCAGGCGACGCTCCGGATCGGTCGTGATTCCGGTGTACAGGGTGCCGTCCCGGCAGCGGGCGAGATAGACCGTCCAGGCCATGCTCTAATGATAGGCCACTACCGCCCACGCGGTCGCCCTCTCTATCTTCGGCTGGCCCCCCACAGTCACTCTGACTCGAGGTTTGATGGAATCTCCCGTTCCGTCCGGACGGGCAGCAGTCCCTACGGTGCCTGACCGGCGCCGGCCCGGCAAGAAATCACTCCCGGACCAGCGTACGCTGCTCACCTGGCTGTTCGTCGGCCGTCTGGTGCTCGCCACGGGTGTCCTGCTCGGGGCTGGTCTTGTCTGGACCGAGCGTCCGCAGGAATCCTTCATCGTCAGTGTGGCAGTGGTCTTCGCCCTGGTCTTTACCGGCTACGGCGTCGGCACCGTGTTCTTGTTGCGGCGCACCCCGACCAATGCCTTCTTCCTGATCCAGGCATTCGTCGACCTGGGTCTGGTCACCACGATCGTGCACTTTGCCGGCCAGCCGCAGTCCGCCTTCCCGGCGTTGTACGTCCTGGTGGTGGCGGCCTACGCGTTGCTCATGCCCCCGGTGTGGGTTGCGATCACGGCATTCCTGGCCTCGATCCTGTTCATCGGGGACACGCTCTGGACCCACTCCGTCTCGCTGAACGGCGCCTCGTGGGCCCAGATCGTGGTCTTCAACCTGGTATTCGCGATTGTGGCGGTGCTGGGCCATCGCCTGCGCGAGGCGGGAATGGAACAGGCCACCCTGGCAATCGAGCTCCGGCGAGTGCGGCTGGAAGCCGACGATATCCTCCGAAACATCCGCTCGGGCGTGCTAACGGTGGACGGCTTCGGGCGCCTGGCATTCATCAATCCCACGGCCGAGCGGCTGCTCGATCTCGATGGCGAGGCCTTGATTGGGCGTCCGGTGCTGGACGAGTTGAAGACCCGTTCATCCGAGCTGTGGGCCGCGGCGGTGGCGGGAATCCGGAACGGGCGGAAGATCAGCCGCGGTGAAGGCGTAGTGGTGCAGGGCGCCGGCAGGATTTTCCCCATCGGGCTGAGCACCACCACCTTCAGGCAAGAGACACAGGAGGCCCCATCGGTTACAGCGATCTTCACCGATATCTCGGACCTCAAGGAAGTGCAGGAGCTGCACATGCGGGCCGAGCGGCTGGAGGCGGTAGCCGAGCTGAGCGCCTCGCTGGCTCACGAGATCCGCAATCCGCTGGCCTCCATCCGAAGCTCGGTGGAGCAGCTGGCCCGCTCGAAGCACGCAGACGACGACGAGCGTTTCCTGGCCGGACTGATCGTGCGGGAGAGCGACCGCTTGAGCAGGCTGCTCAGCGAGTTCCTGGACTTCGCCCGGGTGCGAGCGACTCATTTCGTGCCCCTCGACCTGCACTCGTTGGTGGTCGCGGTGGTGCGCCTGATCCGGGCCCACCCGGAATGCCGGTCCGACGCCGTCATTACGGTCGAAGGGGGCCATACCCTGCTCGAGGGTGACGAAGACCTTCTCCACCGGGTGGTCGCCAACCTGGTTCTCAATGCGGTGCAGGCCGCGCGAGGCCCCATCCGCATCACGGTCAGTGTGGCGCCCGCTCAGTCCTCGGAGATCCCCCATGGCACTAACTTGGAGCACGCGGTGCGCCTTCAGATCCGGGACAACGGACCCGGGATCCCCGAGGAAGTACGCGAGCGGCTGTTCCAGCCATTCGTGTCCGGCCGGTCCGGAGGCAGCGGACTCGGCCTGGCGATCGTTCAGCGCGCCGTTGAGGCGCATCGCGGACTGGTGCTGGTCGAATCGGCCGCCGGGTCCGGTACCACCTTCACCATTTTTCTGCCTGCCAAGATGGTAGCGGAGGACGCTGCATGAGTCAGAAGCCGTCGGTGCTGGTCGTCGATGATGAGTCGGGGATTCTCGACACTCTCCGGATCCTGCTCCGCAACGAGGGATTCGAGGTGGCCACCACCCAGGGCGGGAAGGCGGGACTGGAACAGATCCGGGCCGGGACCCACGACCTCATCCTCTCCGACGTGCGGATGCCCCAGGTCTCGGGCCTCGACATTCTCAATGCCGCCCGGGAACAGGACCCGATGACGCCAGTCATCCTGATGACGGCCCAGGCGTCGCTTCAGAGCGCCATCAGCGCGGTGAACTCCGGCGCCTTCTACTACATCCAGAAGCCGTTCTCCAACGATGAGCTGGTCGCCATCCTCCGCCGCGCCTGCGAGTACCGCGCGGTCAAGGTGGAGAACACCCAGCTCAAGCAGGAAATCCGCCGGCGCGACAAGACGACCACGACCACCCGTCCGATCGGCAAGTCCAAGCGGTTCCTCGAAGTCCTCAAGCTGGCCGAGCATGTCGCCCCGACCGACTCGACGGTGCTGATCCAGGGGGAGAGCGGAACCGGCAAGGAGGTCATTGCCCGGTACATCCACAACCTGTCGAGCCGGAGCGACGGCCCGTTCATGTCGATCAACTGCGGCGCGTTGCCGGAGAACCTGCTGGAAAGCGAGCTCTTCGGCCACGTGAAGGGATCTTTCACCGGCGCGGTGCGGGACAAGCAGGGACTGTTTGCGGCGGCACGTGGGGGAAGCTTCTTCCTGGACGAGGTCGGGGAGATGCCGCCGTCGCTGCAGGTCAAGCTGCTGCGGGTGCTCCAGGAGCGGGAGGCCATCCCGGTCGGTGCCACCGAGGCGATTCCGGTGGATGTTCGGATCATCGCGGCAACCAACCGGGAGCTGGAAGAGGAGATCCGCCGCGGCAACTTCAGGTCCGATCTCTTCTACCGGCTCAACGTCATCGCCGTCAACCTACCCCCGCTCCGCGACCGGCGAGACGATCTTGTGCTCCTGATCGACTTCCTGCTCCAAAACTTGGCCACCGAGACCGGCACCGAGCCGAAGGCCCTCGCGGCCGAGGCCCTGGATGCGGTCATGGTCTACGAGTGGCCGGGGAATGTGCGCGAGCTGGAGAACGCGCTGGAGCATGCGCAGGTGCTCACCCGGGGGGCGCTGATCGAGGCTGCATGCTTGCCGGAGCGGATCACCAAGCGGCGAAAGGAGCCGCTCGTGGCCGAGCGGTCCTACCTCAATCCGACGCTCGAGGTGATCGAGCGCGCCTACATCATGTGGGTCCTCCAGGCCGAAGGCGGCAACAAGACGCGCGCCGCCGAAGTGCTTGGTATCGACCCCTCGACCCTCTACCGAAAGCTCAGCCGTTACGAGGAACAGGTCGAGGTAAAGGTCTGAGCTTCCGGGAGTACCGGATCAGCGCTGGGCGCTGGTGGTCCGGCCCTCCGCCGTTGTCACGTAGGCTTGCAGCAGCAGCGTCCGAAGGTCGCCCGGTTTACGGGTACTGAATTTGGCCAGGGAATCCAGGGTCCGCCGCGCGGCGCTCGTATTCCCCAGGTGAAGGTTGGCCATGACCATGCCGTCCCGCAGCTCATCCGCCCCGATCCAGTTGTGTTGCTTCATGGCGTAAGGCATCAGCCGATCCGCGGCCGTTATCGCCTTGGCAAAGTTCCACGACGACATCCCGTTACGGAACGCGACCACGTCGCGAGCAGGCTCGGGAGCGCCGTGCCGGTCCATGAAGCGATACAGGCTGCCGTAGAACTCTTCGTCTGCGGCTCCCGCCACCCCTCCAGTGCGGAGCTTGTTGATGATGTTGGCTTGCTCCAGCCACAGCTCCCAGCTGCGGGGGACCTGGTTGGTCCTGATCGCCGTCTGCCAGAGTTGCCACTGGTACGCCGCGTCGCGGGCAAGCGGACCATACGACGGATCATCGGCGTCCAGCGTGACGCTGGAACGGAGGAAAGCGGTCAGAGCGCCGGCCTGCACCCTCGGGTTTCCGGGCAGGGCCGGATGCGGCTCGAACACCGGTGTGGTACGCTGCCCCCTCATGGAGGCCAGCAGGTTGAACCACTCGTTTGCCAGCGCCGGGAAGCCTGCTGCATTGTCCTTCCGGTACCGACGCCGTTCGGCTCCCAGGTCGAGTACCGGGTAGAAATCCGAGTTCGCCTGGCCGAAAGAATCAAGCAACGGCCCGAGCTCGGCCCGACCGGCGATGTGAAGGCCGTCGAACACCGAAGGAGTCAGCGGCAGGAAGCGGCACAGGTCGCCCTGAAGCCCGGGAAATTTCACCACCGACCAGTCCGGTGTTGGCAGAGTTGCCCGGTTGCTCGCGACCACGAGCAGGTCGCCACTGGGTACCAGGTACACCTCATAGGCCCGGAAGTTCTGGTGCAATGCGGCCAGCACGCTCAGCACCAGACCATCGTCCAGCTCGTAGACGTGCAGCCATTGGCCGAACACGCCGTCATCACTTAGATACCGCCGGACCCGCCCGTAGAACTCCGCCGTAAACAGGCCGGAGACACCGCTGACCCATGGGTTGGAGGGCTCCGACACGATCAGATCGTAGCGGCGCTGCTCCGAGGCGAAGTACGACTTCGCGTCGTCGATCACGATGTGGGACCGGGGGTCATCGAAGGCCCGCCGGTTGGCCGGGTAGAACACCCGGGAGCCTTGGATCATCTGCGGCTCGATCTCGATGGTCACGAGCTGCCGGATATTCGGGCTTCCCAGCAGGAGGTGGCTGGACATACCGGAACCCTGTCCGATAATGGCGGCCGTCTCTGCCTTGGGCATGTAGGCCAGGGTCACCAGTGGCACCAGCGCCTGGGTGGCCGGATCGGCAACCAGAGGGACCGGCTTGGTGATGGAGTCGCACGCCCGGTACCAATCGGTGGTGAGCGACGCGTCCGGCTTACCATTGGTAGCCAGGGACATGACGCCGGTGGCATTGAACCGCGCCGCGGTGACCGTGGCGGTGCGCCCATCCCGGTAGAACTTCATCTCCCGCTGCCCGGGCTTGACCAGGACGCCGGTACGATACACTCCGCTGGCCAGGAGGTTCGCCTCGAGCTTGGTGCTGCTCGCGACCACGATGATGAGCACGCCGGCCGCGAGTGTCGCGGCGATCATCACCCGCCGGGGGCGGCTCAGGACCGGGTTGGCCCGGGCCAGCAGGAGGGCTCCGATCCCCATATCCAGCGCGGCGCCGACGATCAGCATGGGCTTGAGGCCGATCAGCGGCAGCAGCACCAGCCCACCGAGCATGACACCCAGGATCGAGCCGAGTGTGTTCCAGCTGTACACAGCGCCGATGGCCCGCTCACCCGATCCGTTCTTCATCAGCGTCTGGGTGATCAAGGGCAGGGTCATGCCGGCACAGAACGTAGCCGGCAGCATGATGGCCAGGCACAGGCCGTAGCGGGCGATGGTGAAGCCGGTGTAACCGGCATCAGTTCGGGCGAAGGTGGCCAGGAGCGACGCGATCCAGTTGAATGAGAAGACGTAGAGCGGAAGGGTGGCCATGGCGAGCGTACCCATGGTCCACTGTACCAGTCCCAGGGTCCGGAGCGGATCGATCAGCCGGTCAGCCCGGGACCGGATCCACCATGCCCCCAACGCCAGCCCAAGAATGAAGGCGGACAGCATGAGCTCGAAGGAATGGGTGGCGCTGCCGAGGACCAGCGCCAGCATCCGGATCCAGTCGATCTCGTAAATGAACGACGCGACCGCGGTCCCGAAGGTGGTGAAGAGCAGGAGCCGCTCGAGGCGGCTTCGCTTCTTTGTGGGAGACGAGGCGCGGGCCAGCTTGGCGGCTTCCTTCACTCGACGCTCACCAGCCGGCTCAGCGGCGTTCCGCCGGCCCGCCGCGATGACGCCGACCGTCACTGCGGCCACGGCCAGGTTCAGCATGGCCGCCGTCAGCAGGGTACCGGGCAGGCCGGCTAGCTCCACCAGGTAGAAACCGGCGATCAGCACGCCGACCGATGCGCCAAGACTGTTCGAGAAGTACAGCAGGGAAAGGGTTCGTCCCGGCCGGTCCGCTCGAAGGCGCAGGACGCCGGCGGTCATGAGTGGGAAGGTCATCCCCAGCAGGATCGACTGGGGGAGGATCAGGCTGCCAGCGATGGCCCACTTGGCCGCGGTCAGGGTCCAGGATCCCGCGAGTGCGGGGTAGACGCCCTGGTAGGCCCAGCCGGTTACACCCTGGAAGATCTCGTGAAAGAAGAGTCCAATGCAGCCGACGGCGAACTCGACCGCCACGTAGCCATACAATGGATCCTTCAGCCGCTCCGACCATCGGCTGATTCCCATCGCCCCGACCGACATGCCGCCCAGGAAGATGACCAGCACGATGATCTGTGCGTAAGCGTCGTGCCCCACGAACAGGCCGAGATAGCGGGTCCAGATCGATTCGTAGATCAGGCCGGCCGCACCGGAGAGCACGAATGCGAGGTACAGCACGATGATCATGGGTGATCCTGGAAGCGGTAAACATCGACGGCGGGGGGTCTCGCACTATTTGGCGGGCAAGAAGCATGCAAGAGTTGGCACTGTCGCGTGGATTGCTGCATCTGACTGCGGCGGCAGGAGTTGAGCTTGCAGCCTCCCTGCCAGACGGCATTGCCGGCGCCGCGACCGGCCACGGTAAGGGCGTTCCTCCAGAGGGGAGGCGGCGGCGTGGCACCCAGCTGCTTCGCCGAAGTTTTACCAACGACTGCACTGAAAGGATGGCGGTCGAATCACCCAACTCCTTCAGTTTCAAGACTCGATGCTGCCGGAAACGCATTTGCAAAATCCACCTCTATGGACCTCCAAAAAGCGCTGCACTGCCCGTGCAAACGATAGTTAAGTAGGTACTCTGATTCGCGTTGGTGGTGGCAGCACAAGGGTGGCATACCTGTTGCCTTACCGTGAGCCAGTAAGATCGCGGCCCAGCAACCTGTTCGATGGTCACGGACTCAACCGGAGGAAGTAATGAGCAACCGCAAGGGCTTTACCCTGATCGAACTTCTGATCGTGGTCGTGATCATCGGCATCCTGGCTGCGATCGCGATTCCGAAGTTCGCCAACACGAAGGAGAAGGCGGTCGCGGCTTCAGAGAAGTCCGACCTGCGCAACCTGGTCACTGCCCAGGAAGCGTTCTTCTCGGATAACAACGACTACGCCGGTGGTACGTACAAGGGCGACGGTACGGTCTACACCCAGACCAACGGTCTGGCGGGCGCGGGCCGGCTGGCCTTCACCCCGAGCGCCAACAACACCGTCGT
>DASYVW010000340.1:0-2160 GCA_035936675.1 Gemmatimonadales bacterium | reverse complement strand
ATACCCTCCCAGGCCGAGGAGAGCAGGTAGCTGTCCGCGGCGCTCATGAGCGCCGGGATGTCTCGGCGGACGCCGAGAAACCGCACCCCTTCCTCAACGCCTGCGGCCCGCACCATCCCTTCGACCTCGGATCTGAGCGAGCCCTGTCCCACCAGGAGTAACCGTGACGCGGGACGGGCCGCTGCCAACCGGGCGAATGCGGCGATCATCGTCGGGTAGTCTTTTGCCGGCTCGAACCGTCCCACCGCCAGCCAGACGAACTCATCACCCAGCCCAAGCTCCCTCCGGAGCACCGCTCGGGCTTCGGGTAGCTTGCGGAATCGATCGGTATCGACGGCGTTCGGCACAACCTGGAGCCGGCGCGCGGGTACCGCCTTGATGGCGATATAGCGCTCCGCGGCCAACCGACTGATGATGGTGAACCGGTCCACCAATCCGCTGGTGAGTCGGTAGGCGGCCATTCGCAGTGGTCCGCCGTCGTTGATGCTATGAATGGTCGAGACGAGGGTCGGGACCCGCGCGACCGGGCGGATTGCGCGGGCCAGCAGATTGGCATGGACCATATGGCTGTGCAGCACATCCGGACGCCAGGCGCGTATGATGCGGACCAGCCGGAGAACTCGGGGAATGGCTCCGAGGTTTCTCTCCATCCCCAGGCTCTCGACCTCGATCCCCTCGCGCTGGGCCTCCAGGCCCATAGGGCCAAGCGGCGCGAGTGCGACGATGCGGACCTCGTGCCCTCTGGACCGCATCGCCCGAGCCAGCATGAGAATTTGCTGGTCGGCGCCTCCCATCCCCATGCTGGTGGAGAGAAGGAGAATCCTCATACATCCTGTTCGCGCAGACCCCCTACCCTGCGTCGCAACGCTCGCTTCAAGCCGATCGGAAGGTACGCGTAGGCGTATCGCCCGAGGGGAAACACATACATCCACCCCGGCAGTCCGAGCTCTCGGACCACCTGTGCCTGGAGCCTTGCCAGGGCCCGCTGCCGGTCGACGTACTTGAACGTACGATGGAAGAAGCTCGAGGGGTGGACGTAGTGCTCGCCCAGAATCTCGGGAATGTTGGCGAAC
This sequence comes from Gemmatimonadales bacterium, assembly GCA_035936675.1. Taxonomy (GTDB): domain Bacteria; phylum Gemmatimonadota; class Gemmatimonadetes; order Gemmatimonadales; family GWC2-71-9; genus CAVVWJ01. The sequence goes on along the minus strand of DASYVW010000340.1, from coordinate 1,087 downwards.
CGCCAACCCAGCTTACCCGCCCGCAGCCACAATCTCAGGTCTTCCAGATCGGCGACATCGGGGTAGCCACCCGCATCGGTCCAGACCTTCCGGCGAAAAGTGACGAGGGTGTTGGCGAACGGGATGTATCTCGCCATGGCGGACACGATGGCCGAATGCTGGGTCGGCGGCATCCTCACATAGCGTTCGCCCCGGTTCTCGTCCACCAGGACATAGTATCCCCCAACCACCCCCACATCCGGATGAGCATCGAGGAAGGACACTTGGAGCCGCAGCCGGTCCGGGTAGCTGGTGTCGTCGAAGTCCTGCCGCGCGATATACTCACCTCGCGCCTGGGAGACCCCATAGTTGGCCGCCGCCGCCAGGCCCAATCGCCCAGGCGAAAAGAGCCGAACGCGGGAATCACGTTGGGCCAGCCCCCTGAGGATTTCGGGCGTGCGGTCCTGGGAGCCGTCGTCTACCAGGATCCACTCGAACTCTTGGAAGGTCTGCGCCAGGATACTGGGTATCGCCCGGTCGAGATAGGGCTCGCCGTTGTACACCGTGGTGACCACGCTCACCCGAGGCGTCATGCTCCGGTGTCCCGCTCGGCATTCCGGACCCGCGCGGTGAAGCGCTGTCGCACCGGTGCTGGGGCACGCACCCTGGCGTAGGGACTCGGCTCCAGAGGACTGGGTTCCTCTGCGGCTCCTCGCACACCCGCACTCCACCACCCCTGGGCCAACGCCAGAACTGCGGCCAGCGTGAACCAGGCCGCTTTTTGATCCTCCCACGCCAGTGGAAGCATTGCGATGGCGAGTGTGGCCAAGAGGATCACCGCGAATCGTCGCTCCAACAGAGGGAGTCGCAGCGCCGCGAACAGCACCGCAAAGAACATCCCTACATACAGCAGAAAGCCGACGAGGCCCTGCTCCACCAAAACCGTCAAATAGGAGTTATGCGACACGCGGGGATATCCCAGGATGGGCCGGATCGCGGGTGCGAAGCTCCCTGACCCGTAGCCGGTGATCGGCCGCAGAACGAAGGCCCTGGCACCCGCCACCCAGATGGTCGTCCGTCCGCCCATCGTGCCTGACTCGATCTGACC
>DASYVW010000339.1:0-4049 GCA_035936675.1 Gemmatimonadales bacterium | reverse complement strand
CGGGGACCGCCCTGCGGGCGCAGCCGCACGCGCGTTGCTGGGGATGTTGCCTCGACAGGAGGTCGAGGCGGTCGGCTAGAGGTTCTGTTGTTCGTGGTTGCCTCTTTGGCCAGGATCACGTAGGTGCCGGCCGTCCCAAGGTCCACCAGTGCTGGACCATGGCCTTGAGCTTCGCTTCCTCCGGTGCCTGAGCCTCCGCCCGGGGTGGTCGGAGACAGGTCTATGGGTGAGCGAACAGTCGGCTCGGTTCGGCCGGCCAGGCCGAACCTGAGCGAGGTTTTTCAAGCGACTTTTTGGCGGGAGCCTACAGGTCGGGGTCGGCGCTTCCCTTGCGTCTGAGTTCCATGTTCTCAGCCTGCATGTGGCGCTGCTCTTCCATCTGATGCACCTCCAGCTCGAACTGGCAGCCGTAGCGGATCAGCTTCGATAGCTCGGTCTCCTTGGCGTATCCATCTGACTGCGCGCGCGGCGGAGGTTTAGTGGTTATCACGCTGATGCCCTTCGAATAGTGTGAGGGAGTAGGGAGGTGGAACCTATCCGAATCGTCGGTGGAGAAAATCGGGAGAGGACCTAGCGCGAAGAGAGGTCAGACTCTCCCCTAGGCACTCATCGAAAGCAGCTCAGATCTGCGGCAGATCCGGGGACAGCTGATTCATATGTACTATTCTTGGAAGCGGAGCAACCCATAGCACATAGCCCATGGCCCATAGCCTCAATGCGATCCAGGCTCGCGCTCCCGCAACCCATTAAGTACCTGCTCACATCGGCGCTGCTCGCCATCGTGTATTATGGCGCGGCCCGGCTGGGCCTCCGGTACGCCTCCATCGGCCAAAGCGTCTCGCTGATATGGCCCCCCACGGGGATCGCCTTTGCCGCGCTCACCCTATTGGGGTACCGGTATTGGCCCGGCGTAGCGCTGGGCGCTTTCCTCGCGAACGCCGGAACCCCGGTCCCACTCCCCGCCGCCGCCGGCATCGCCCTGGGCAACACGCTCGAAGCCCTGGTGGCGGCGTACCTGCTCCGGCGTGTCACCGGTCCCCGGCCGCAGCTGGATGACATCAAGCACGTACGCGCGTTCCTGATGGCCGCACCGCTGGGGGCACTGTGTGGCGCTCTCATCGGATCGGTCAGTCTCTGGTTGTCGGGAGCGCTAGCCTCAGCACTCCCTGTGGCCGCCGGCGTCTGGTGGACCGGCGATCTGCTCGGCGCGCTGGTTGTCGCACCGGTGTTCCTCACCTGGGCCGTTCCCGGCCAGGCCCAGGCTAACCCCCGTCGCCTCCTCGAGGTATTGGTGCTGTGCGTGGGGACCATCGCCGTAGCCGAGCTCGCACTGGGCCGCTACGTCGACGTGGCCGTTCTCCGTGCGGTGGACTACCCCTATCTGCTCTTTCCCTTCGTCATCTGGGCGGCATTGCGCTTCGGCGCGCGCGGCGCGTCGCGGATGACGCTCACGGTCGCAGCGGTGGCAGTGGTGCACACGGTTCAGGGGGGTAGCCCCTTCGTGAGTGCCAGCGCCCTGAGGACGCTCTTCGGGGTCGCCAGTTATCTCCTCGTCGTCGCGATAACGGGGCTGGTGCTGGCGGCGGCGGTGCGGTGGGAGCGTCAACAGGCGACCCAGGCCCTGGCGAAGAGTGAGGAGCGGCTCCGCCGCGCCCTGGACGCGGCCCGGATGGGAACCTGGTTCTGGTCGGTCGAGCGCAATGCGCTCACCGGGGGTGACAATTTGCGCCAGATCTACGGCCTAGGCCCCGACGACCGGATGTCCACCTACGAAGAGTTACTGGAGCGGGTGCATCCCGATGACCGCGCGCTGGTCGCAGCCGGGGTGCGAAAGGTGCTCCAGGATGGCGGCGATCTGGACTACGAGTTTCGAGTGCTCCTCCCCGACGGACGGGTCCGCTGGATCGCGGAGCAGGGCGAGGTACGGCGGGACGAAGACGGCCGTCCAGTGTACATGACCGGCGTCTCGACCGACGTGACCGAGCGGCGGATGGCGGAAGAACGACTGAGACAGGCGCACCGGATGGAGTCGGTCGGGCGTCTGGCCGGCGGCGTGGCACACGAGGCCAATAACCAGATGAGTGTGGTGCTGGGTTCGGCGGACTTTATCCTGGGACGGACCGACGTGCCGGAACCGGTGATGGTCGATGTGGAGTTCATCCGGAAAGCGGCCGAACGCACGGCGGCCGTGACCGCGCAGCTATTGGCCTTCAGCCGGCGGCAGATCTTGAAACCCGAGGTCCTCGACCTCAATGCGGTCGTGACCGGGTGGGAGCCGGTGCTCCGGCGGATCGTCGGCGCGGATTGCGGGGTCGTCTTACGGCTGGCGCCGGGACTCGGGACGGTGAGAGCCGATCCCGGGCAGCTGGAGCAGGTCCTGCTCAACCTGGGCCTAAACGCGCGGGACGCCATGCCGCGGGGAGGCAGGATCTCGATCGAGACCTTCCAGGCCGAGCTTACTGCCGAGTACCGGCGCGGCAAGCCGGGCACGGCGATCCAACCGGGTCAGTACGTCGTGCTCGCCGTGAGCGATACCGGTCACGGGATGGACAAGGAAACGATGAGCCACATCTTCGAGCCGTTCTTCACGACCAAGGGGGTTGGACAGGGGACCGGTCTCGGCTTGTCCACGGTGTACGGTATCGTCAAGCAATCGGATGGCTACGTCTGGGCGTATAGTGAGCCGGGGCAGGGCACCACCTTCAAGATCTATCTCCCGCTCCGAGGCGGGACGGTGTCGCAGGCGAGGCGAGACTCGGTGGCCGGGCCAGCGATGGCAGGCGAGACGATTCTCGTGGTCGAGGACGATCCGGGTGTCCGGCACATGATGACTCGGGCGCTAGAGGACGCCGGCTACCGCGTGCTTCCGGCCGCCGGGGCCGCCGAGGCGATCGAGGTTATGGCCCACACGTCTCAGGAGATCAGCCTGCTGCTGACCGATATCGTCATGCCCGGCAAGAATGGCCGCGAGCTGGCCGAGCACGTGCAAGAATTGAGTCCGGGAATTCCCGTGCTGTTCACGTCGGGATACACCGATGGCGAGATCGAGCGCCGCGGGCTGCTGCGGGCGGGCGCGGCCTTCATTCAGAAGCCGCTGACGCCTAGCGCACTCGCTCGCGCGGTGCAGAAGGCCCTGGCAGCGGCTAGTCCTCGGCCGGGGGGGAGCGGCGGCGCTGTTTAGTGGCGGCCCGCCGTCGCTTGGCCTCGAGCCGCGCCGCCTTCGCCGCCCGGCTCGGCCTGGTGGGCTTCCGCTTCTTGCGGACGGCAAGCGCCGCAGCCACCACCGACTGGAGCCGGCCGGTCACGTCCTCTTGATTGCGGAGCTGGCTGCGGGAACCGCTGGACACCAGTCGCAAGCGGCCGGCTGAATCGAGCCTGGTCCTCAGACGCTCCAACAGTTGACCCCGCTGCTCGGGCGTGAGCGTGGGCGACCCGGCAACATCCCACCAGACCTCGATCCGGGTCGATGACGTGTTCACGTGCTGGCCGCCGGGACCACCGGAACGCGAGGCCTGGTAGTCGAGCTCGGCTAGCGGAAGGCGAAGCTCGGGTGTGATCTCGAGAATGTTCTCATCGGGCATGCGGAATTGTATTGGAGTTCTGGCCCCCTCGCTTCGCTCAGGGTGACATCTACCGCCGTACCCCCCCTTCGCTACGCTCAGGGCAGGCTGTACCGCCTTACCGCCCTCACCGTTTCGCAGTTACGTTTCTGCCCATGGCCAACCTCGAAACTCTGCGCGCACACCTGAACAGTCTCGGCCGAGTTGTCCTCGGCTACTCCGGCGGCGTGGACTCGGCCCTCCTGGCGGTGGTTGGGGCGCGCGCCCTTGGGGAGGGCCGGTTCCTCGCCGTCACCGGACGGAGCCCATCATATCCGGAAGTTCAGTATCGGAACGCGGTCGAGCTGGCGCGGCGGTTCGAGGTGCCGCTGCTCGAGATCGATACCCACGAGCTGGAAGATCCCCGGTATTTGAGCAACTCCACCGATCGCTGTTACTTCTGCAAGTCCGAACTGTGGACCCGTCTGCACCAGGTTGCGCGGGAGCGCC
>DASYVW010000338.1:0-2908 GCA_035936675.1 Gemmatimonadales bacterium | reverse complement strand
TGTCGCGCAGTCGAGCGGTGCTGCGATCGCCTTTCGCCTGGCCATCCTCCGGCCCGACCTGGTCCGCGGCCTGCTCTCGATCGACGGCGGCCCCGCGGAGAGCGCGGCCACGCCGGGCATGAAGAAGGCGTTCAAGTTCGGCGGCATGATCACCAAGTTCGCGGTGGACGAGTCGAAGCTCCGACATGACGTGCGGAAGGAAATCGTCCGCAATTCCGGTGACACCACCTGGGTGACCGACGCGGTGGTCCGGGGATATACCGCGGGGCAGACAGCCGACATGAGCGGCTCGATTGACGCCTTCCAACGGATGTCGAAGTCGACGGAGACGGACTCACTCGCCAGCCGCCTTCACCAGCTCGAGGTACCGGTGCGGCTCCTGGTCGGAACCGTGTCCCACCCGTCCGAGGTGACGACCGACCAGCGTGAGCTTCTGAGTGAGAAGCTCCCGGACTTCAAGACCGACAGTGTGCAGGGGTCGGGGCAGTACATCCAGGAGGAACAGCCCGCCGCGGTGGTCGAAGCGGTAACCGAGCTGGACAAAGCGTCGCGCTGAGCCGCAACGCAGGGCCGCGGGACAGTATCCCACGGACCATCCCGGTCAGACCGTGTGGGAGAAATGGCTTTCTGAGTACGGGGCCGGGCAGATCCGAGTCGGCATGACCACCGGAGGTGAAAAGCACAGGCGGCGGATACGGCCCTGTTGCAATACGGGCCGCCAGCTCCGGACCCGTCATCCTCGGCATGGCAACGTCGGTGATCACCAGCTGCACCGGAAATCGGCTGGCATGGAACAGGGATAGGCCGTGGAGTCCATCGTGCGCCGCGAGGACACGATACCCGGCGTCCTCCATGACTCTGCACATGTAGCGGCGCACGGCTTCCTCGTCCTCCACCACCAGCACCGTTACTTGGCTGAGTAGAACTGTGGGACTCAGCAGCATCGACAACTCCTCGAGAAGCACGCCCGATCCGGTAGAAATGTCTGCTGGCCGTGTCACACGCAGGTCTCCCGCCGGTCAAAGAATCGTTGCATCGCTGTTTATCAATACGTGGAGTCGGCCGAGGTCGTTGGCGGCGCCTAGGGTCGGACGGCCAGATCAATGACGTTATCCGACTGAAATCCTATTCCGAGTATCATGGTCCGGGCCCGGAACCCTGGAGCGGTGACTCGGACCAGTTGGTTGCGGCAGACATCCACCAGCGCAGGATCGAAGGTCAGGCGGTATCGTCCCGACGCATCGGCGAAGGTGGCCGAGCCGCTGCCGAGGAGCTGGAGAAATGCTCCGGCAATGGGACGGCCGCTCGATTCGGTGCGCACGATACCCTCGATCACGCCGGTGCTCGGGCCCTCGACACGGCGTACTTCTTCTCCACTCCAGGCGCATCGAGTGCCACCTCCGTTCAGCCCCACCGGTAAGCCGGCGGCAACTGGCCCGGCCATGGTCGCGCCAGTATTCGCCTTTGGCCCAAACAGGCGGCGAGCTTCGCTCACCATGGCATCCTGGCTCGACAGTGGACGAGCCACCCGCCTCACCAGCCCGACGCCGTGGTTGGGGCGACATGGCAGCCGGCGCATCATGCTCCGGCGCAGCTTCAGTCGTCGTGGGGGAAGGGAGCTCCGGCTCCCGTCGAGAAACGGCCGCGGCAAAGGCCGGCTTCACCTGATGCTGCGGCCTGGGCTTGGGGATCACCTTCTTTGGCAGAAGGTACACCATCCGGACGCTTCGCGACGGTGACCCGACCCGGCCTGCGGCGTCCTTATGTTCGGACCGGGGGAAAAACAGCGCCAGGAGCAGAATTGCGGCGTGCGCAGCGGCGCTGGCCAGACTTGCTGCCGGATGGCGCCGGGGTTGGGTGAGCGCCTCCCATCCCGCCAGGAGTGGACGTCCCTGGCGGCCCTTCCGTTCCGAGGCCGGTCCGAGATCGAGCCCGAAGCCGAGGGGCCGGCCGCCACCGAACACCGTGTGGTACCTCGATTTCAGGCTGCGTGAAGGAGACGGGAGTGCGTCGGCGGACAATGTGTAGTACGGCCCCGGGGCCGGGCGTGTTGGGGACCAACAGATCCTGACGCGCGCCGTATGTCATGCATTCGCCAGACCGAGACTCGGTCTGGCTCTCAGCCCACTGAGGAGATGCATGATGAAACAAGCTTTTACTGCGCTGCTGGCTGTGGCTCTGGCAATTGCGGTCGCCTGCCAGGATTCCGGCTCACCGACCACATCGTCCACTCCTGCTACCGTGGCGAACGCCTTCGCATCGCTTCCCCTCGGCTTTTCCAACGTGCAGAGCACCTTCGCCGACAGCACCAATGCCGAGTGGACTCCTGGCAGTGGTGGCCGCAGCCATGATGGCGGTGGCGGGGATGGGATGATGTGCGGCGGACTTGGCGGCTTGGGGGGGCTTGGCCTGGGGTTCGGCCTTGGGCATGCCCTCTTTCCCAGTGAGCTGCCCGGGACCTGCGTCTACGATGCCTCGAGCGAGCGAGTGAACTGCCAACCCCAGACCCGGAACGGTCTCACGGTGACGCGGTCGGCGGCATACGCCGACGCGAGCGGCGCAGTCCAGCAGGCGTTCGACAGCGTCACGACTAATACCGTCAACATGCAAGTGGCGGTCACCGGAGCCCGGACGCGACGCGACGGAAGCGCCAGTACTGTGGAACACAACAGCGATCGCACCGTGACCGGTCTGGCCCAGGGGAGCACCGAGCGCACCGTCAACGGAATGTCGGCGGGGACCGAGACCACCACCGGGACAGACAGCGTGGGCACTTTCAACGCGGCCCGGGTCGTCGGCGACACGATTCAGGATGTCATCGTGCCGGCGAGCTCGAGCGACTCGACGTATCCCACTGCGGGCACCATCATTCGCTCGATGCGGGTGTCGGTCACCTATCAGGGCCAGA
>DASYVW010000337.1:0-3539 GCA_035936675.1 Gemmatimonadales bacterium | reverse complement strand
TATGCCGATGACGAAGCTAGTGTTGCGAAGGTCTGGCTTGTTGTAGGTCAGCGGGGAGGGGCGCTCTCCATTTCTCCCAGACTGGCGGTAGACGCAATCTCCGGCGGCCACATCCCACTCCATCGTCGGCCCCAAGCGGGGGTAGATGTCGGCGCGACCCTCCGCCACCCAGCAGAACTTGAGCGAGCTTCCGGCTTTCACCCGACGTGCCACGGGGATGGTCTGGAGGTATTCCTCCAGTTCCGGCGATGGATGGGAAAGGCTCTCCACCACCGTGAGTGGCACACCCGGTGCTGGCGTGCTCGAAAAGATTCGCTCAGCCGGAGCCGACTTCTCTTCCCGCCACGCTCCCCCACCCTTCACCGCCCAATACAGAAGATCCAGCGCCGGTGCGAGCACCACGCCGAACACCGGCTCGCCGTCCTCGATGAGCGCCACGTTCACGGTGAACTCCGCCCGGCGCTTGATGAACTCCTTGGTGCCGTCGAGCGGGTCCACCAGCCAGAACCGCCGCCAGCCGCGCCGGTGCTCGAACCCTGCCGCTTCGGCCTCCTCCGAGACCACCGGCGTGGTCGGATCGATCCGGCAGAGCCCCTCGACGAGGATGCGGTGCGCTACCTCATCGGCCAGGGTGACGGGGCTCCGATCGTCCTTCTCACGGACCCCGGCATCCTCGGCGCCGTCGTAATACCGCATGGTCGCGCGGCCGGCCTCGCGCGCGAGCTCGATCACCGCCGAGCGGAGCTGGGTCCCTACCATGGGCGGAAGATGATCCCCTTGTCCTGCAGGTGCGCCTTGAGCTGATCCACGGACTCCGGAATGGCGCCACCCGGCAAGTGCAGGTCGACCACGAGATCGGTCGTGATGGTGTCGCCGGCCCAGACGGTCTCGATCGAGTCGGGCTGGACGGCGGTCTTAATGACCTCCAAGTCGTCCTGCGTGAGCTCGGCGGCCGCCACGACTAGGATCATGCCGGCGTCGAGCATCAGGTTGGCGACCTCCGCCAGGCGCCGCATGTGCTCCAGCCGGTTCTCCGGCTTGCGCTCGATGTCAGCGTCCACGCCGTACAGCACGCTGCCGATGCCGAGGAAGTAGACCACCTTGCCGTCCTCGAACAGCTTGCCCTCGAGCGCCTTGGCGACGCCTTTCCGGTCGGTGTCGTGCTCGCCGGTGACGAGAATCAGCGCGGCCTTCTGGTTGTACTTCTCGGCCCGGCGCTCGGGCTGGATGATGCTAGGCTCCCACTTGTAGTTGCGGAGAAGCACCCGGTCACGCACCGAGGTCTGGCGGTCGGGGAGCGCTTCCCGGACGATGCCGCCGCCGCGGATCTCGAAGTCATCGACGATCACAAACCGACTGGTGGCTGGGACGTCCTCGGCCAGATCACACGCGATGGCGCGATCCAGCTTGAGGATGCACTCGGCCACGTCGTGCCGCTTGATAACGGTTCGCTGATCGGTCGCATCCAGGGTCGAAGCGTCCATCACCCGCAGCACCTCCTCTACCCGCGCAGTCACACGAGCCGAGCCGAGCTTGAGGAGATACTCCTTCCGCTTCACCATCGGCTCCTTGCCGAGCCAGAAGAGACTCACCCGGAGCCGCGTCGTTACCTGAGGGCGCGGCTCGTGCTCCAGCGTCGCGATCTCACCACGGGGGATATAGATCTGCTCCTGCAAGGTGAAGCCCGCCGCCCAACCGGCCTCGGCCTGACGCTGCGGCGGCCGGTTGAAGGCTTCGATGCTCCTCACGTGGCTCTTCTTGCCAGAGGGATAGAAGATCACGGAGTCACCGACGTTCACGGTGCCGGAATCGATCGTTCCGGACACGATGCGCCGGTCGTCGCCCTGCTTGGTGAACTTGTACACATCCTGCACGGGCATGCGGAACGGCCGGTGCACCGGGGCGGGCTCGCTCCGGAAGGCATCGAGCGCGTCCAGAACCGTGGGCCCCTCGTACCATGGGAGATTGGCCGAGCGCTCGGCGATATTGTCGCCCCCGCGGCCGGACACCGGGATGAAGGAGGCAGGCTTAATGCCCACCTGGTCGAGGAAGGCACCGTACTCACGGACAATGTGGTCGTACACGCCGCGGTCCCAGCCGACCAGGTCCATCTTGTTTACCAGCACGGCGAGCTGCCGTACGCCGAGCAGGGAGACCATGTACCCGTGTCGCCGGGAGTTCTCCTGCACGCCCTCGGCGGCATCGATCACGAGCAGCGCCGCCTCGGCCCGCGCGGCACCGGTGATCATGTTTTTCAGGAACTCGATGTGGCCGGGGGCGTCGAGAATCAGGTAAGGCCGCAGTCGACTCTTGAAGAACACCCGGGCGGCGTCGATGGTAATGCCCTGGGCCTGCTCGTCCTTGAGGGCGTCGAGCAGGAAGGCGTACTCGAACGGCTTTGAGTTGAGCTCGCACTGGAGGCGGATCTGCTCGAGCTTCCCCTCAGGAAGCGAATGGGTGTCGGCGAGCAAGCGGCCGATGACCGTGCTCTTGCCATGATCGACGTGGCCGACGATCACGATGTTCATCCGCTGCTGCCCTGCGGGTTCAGACATGGACGGTCGCGAAGGGGCGAGCTGTGATGAGATGCCGGTCAGACATACCTCCGACTGCAAAGTTGGGACGATCGCCTGCGAAATCGGTGCCGCAGTCTACACGCTGCCGTTCACTGGGGTCAACAGACAGAACTCTCAGTCCTGCAATGACCTCGGTTGAGAGTCCGCACCCCGCCGTGTTCCAGATCACGGCAACCCCGTAACCCTTGACAAGATCTCCTCTCCTTGCCACACTGTACCCTGGTGCGAGCGGTTTTGATAAAGAGATGGCGCTACCCGGCGACCATTCCATCGCACCCTGCACGACTGATCCCCTAAGTCCGCAGCCCGCACCTCTCAATTCATCATAGTCTCCGGGCCCGCAGTGTTTGCGAGCCCCGCGCCTCGATCGCCGACGCTCGCCCGCGTTGACCACGTCCGCGGCAGAACCGTCGTGCCCCAGGTGCGCCACTTACTATCCTGTCGAGAGGACTACTCACGCATGTCCTACCAGTTCAAGCTAAGCCGGCGGACGGCGCGCCTCCGAGCACTTACGGCTGCCGCAAGCCTGATCGCCGCTGTGGCCTGCAACCCCGAGGAGGCTGTCGCTCCGACCGTCGACGGCGGCGCCACGCCGGAGACTCCGGCTGCGCCGACCCTCGAGGCGTACACCAGTGCCACCGCACCGGGCATTGCATTCGGTGATTTTCACCTCCCCACCAGTCTATTCAGCAGCAGTCGTTACAGCGGCTCGCTCCAGGCGGTCGGACTGAGCACGGTCATCAGCGAGCTCAACACCGCCGCGAGGTATGGCAAGCGCCTCGTGATCAGCATGGCCGGAAGCCGGAAGTTCTACACCAATTCGGACGGCACCTTCAACATGACCAAGTGGAAGAATCGGGTCGGTGCGTTCCGGGGTGTGGCTCTGGGCAAGTATGTCTCCAGCGGCGTGCTCCTCGGCCACTACCTGGTGGATGAGCCCCAGTGCCTGCGATGCTGGGGAGG
>DASYVW010000336.1:0-1763 GCA_035936675.1 Gemmatimonadales bacterium | reverse complement strand
ATTCCCGCTGGCGAGCGGCTCGAGGCCGACCGGCAGCGTGGCCAAGATGTGGGACACGTTCACCCAGCGCGTGTTCCACCGAATGCCCTCGTTGGTCGAGACCCGCCGGACCTCGCAGTGCGGGGGGTAGGTGACCGGCCGCAGGTGCGGCACGTACAACCGATCCGACGGGGCATAGAGCGCCGCGGGCCGGCGCTTGATTATTAAGGAACGAAGGATTGTGCGCTGGCGGGCGCGGCACCGCAGTTGATGCGCGGTCTGTTAGGCGGCGCTACTCAGGTGAACGGATGCTAATTTCGCGAGAAGAGGCTTTTCGAGTCGCGGCCGACTACGTCCATCGCGGGCAAGGGGGCGCACCTGATCAAATGTTTGAGAGCAGAGGCCGAGCACATCTGCCCTTGGTCAGGGAAGTTTTGGCAGGTAACGAAGTTGTGCGTCCGCCGACGGTCTATGGGCTCGGGGTGCCTATAGAGGAGTGCTGGATTGCCTACCTGGACTCAGGCCGAACGGGCATTTACTCGAGTGATGTTCTGATCGTTTCAAAGGAAGATGGGCAGGTTCTCTATTCCGGTTCTGCCGGAGACGAAGGCTAGGCTGTGCGCCGCCTAAGAACGCCATGCAGATGGTGACGCTCCAGATCTAAGAAACGTCGGATTGTCCGCAGGCTGAGGAGTCACCGCAGCTGATGCGCGGTCCGCTAAGCAGCGCCAACGGAGATCATGGAACTAGCCCAGCTCCTACCGACCACGATTCACCGCGCCGGCCGATCGTTCGAGCAAGGCGAGCTCGCCTTTCTCGCGCTCACGTCGAAGGTGGAACGGCCCTTTCTTGATCGGCTCAGTTACCAGCTTTACAAGAGCTTGGATCAATCGACCTATACCGTTGCGCGGGAGTTCCCAGTACTTCGTGGCGTTCGAGCGGATATTGCGGTCCTGAAAGGATCCTTGCTCTTGACCGTGATCGAGGCAAAGGCAATGTGCACGGCCGATTGTACGCGCGAAGAAGGCTTGCGGCGCGAGTACCCGGACTTACTACGCGCCGATCTGCAGCGATACGCTGCCTGTGGGATTGATGGGCTCCAGGTGTTCTCCCTACTACTCGGGACTCATCTGCTAGTGCCGCCTGCGAAGCATCTCACCAGCGTAGTAAAATACCGACGACTGCTTACCCACGCTTTTCACACGCATCTCACCGCAGAGGCTATTCGCCAAGCGGCGGATGACAACCTGGAGCGCTTTCTCCGTCCCGAAACCCGCCTGACCTCAGGCTTAATAACAGGGGGCTCGGCGTTCGGGGTACCAGTTGAACTACTCTGGTGGCTGTATGGCCCATTTCCGTGTTCGGGCGAGCTCGCAATCCTGCGTCCCGCGCTGCCTAATCCCCAAATGCAGCCGACAAACGCGGTCCGGCCTGAGCTCCTCTGAGCCGCGGCGCTCCCACCACCCCGTGAAGACAGTCCGATGCCGCATGAGGTCAGTTCTAAGTTGCTTCCGTTCGTCCACACCGGCTCCCGCCTCGTCCCCACCCGCCTCGGGCCACTCCGGCACCACTTCGCCGTCGGTCCACCCCAGTCTTAAGCCCAATCCTCACCCGCCCACGCTCACTCCGACCCCGGTCGCGCTCGTTCCACCACCGGCCCAGGTGATTACGACGCCACTTCAGCCCACTCCGACACGACTCGCACCCCCTTCTACGCTACTTTCGGTAAGTCCTACCGCGACCCATGCCCACTCGTACCCGACTCTCGCTCACTCCTCCGGCCC
>DASYVW010000335.1:0-2343 GCA_035936675.1 Gemmatimonadales bacterium | reverse complement strand
GTTTCATGGGGACAATCGGCGGGCTGATCGAAGCCGGCGAGGTCCAGCTCAGCACCTTGAGCGACGCGCTGGACACGGTGCCGAGCGGAGGGATCGCCTATCTGCCGACTGCGTCGTATCGCGAGATGGAGGGCTGGTCGCTCCCGCCGGATGCCGCGCTTCGGCTCATCCGGCTGGAGCGTGATCTCGGCGAGGCCCGCATGGCAGGCCCCGACGGCGCGCTGATCCGGGGGGCCCACTGGCGGAATTTCCTGGTGAAGTACCCCGAATCCAACCGGATGCACAAGAAGATGCAGGCGCTCTCCCTCCTGTGCCGGCGGCGGGGAGATCCTCCAACCGCTCGCCGGGCCATCGGCCGAGCGCAGTGCAACGACGCCTACTGGCACGGCGTGTTCGGAGGACTCTACCTGCCGCACCTGAGAGAGGCGATCTGGCGGAATCTTGCTCAGGCCGAGCGGGAGCTCCGGCGCGGCCAGGAGCTGTCGGTGGAGGTGCTCGATCTCGACGGCGATGGTCACGATGAGATCTGGATTCACTCGGACCAGTTCTCTGCCCTGGTGAGCCCGCGCCGGGGCGGCGCGATCGAGGAATACACCATCTTCGATACCGAGATCAACTACGCCAACAGCCTGACGCGTCGTCGTGAGGCCTACCACGACACCGCCCTGGAGAATCAGGCCGAGGCGACGCGTGACGCGGAGAATGGAGCTCCCAGCATCCATGACATAGAAGAGGGCATTCGTCTGGAGCAGCGGCCGCCGCTCGACGCAGACGACCGGGCGCTGCTGGTGGATCGGGTACTGCCCCGTGGGCTGCCGCTCTCGGCCTACGCGGCCGGCGATTACTGGCCGGCCTATTCCTGGGCCCGGAGCCCGTGCGGCTTCAAAATCGAGCAGGAAACGAACCTCATCGAGATCGTGTGCTCGTTCCGAAACTCCACCGGAGAAACCAGTCTGGAAAAGCGGCTCGGCTTTGCTCCGGACGGGAGCATCCGGGTGGGCTATCGCTGGGATCCATCAACTGGTCAGCCGGACGACCTCTTCGCGACGGAGCTTTCGCTCTTCGCCCCGCTCGATCTCCGCCCTGCGCCGGCTGCGGACGTGTGGACCTTCCCGATCGAGACGGTGGCCAAGTCGGAGCGCGGCCTCGACCGCACCCGGCAGGGAGACTCGGTGACACTGCGCTGGCCGGTTCATCTGGGGAAGGCGTCCATCGAGATCTCCCCCCCGAACGAAGGGACCGCGGCCACGGATCGACTGGCCACCAGCACAAGCTCGCTCTCTTCGTCCTGACCCTACGTCGTCTCCGCCGGGGCGCTCGTTGGTTGCTTGGGGAACTGGCCCCCGATCAGTGCGCCGATCAGGAAGCCGATTAGTCCGCCGCCCAGTGCGCCACCCACCAGGGCTCCGGTACAGCTGCCCCCTTGGGAGTTTCGGCAGATCGCGTGACCTAACCACGCACTGGACCCGCCGATGAGGACGGCACCAACGATCCCGTCTTCCTTCCAGTGGGTAGGCTTGATCTCTCGGGCCACGGTGTCTGAGGGGGCGGCGGCAAGGAGATGTGGATCGAGAGGGTCTGCGGGCCGCCCGATGTAGAGCGAGGACGAGGACAGCTGCGAGAGCAGAGGCCAGGTAATGACCTGAGCTTGAGCTCTGGCGCTGTCGACCAGCAGCGTGGATAAAGCACAGCCGGTCAATAGCCAACGAAGCACAGGGACCTCGAGATGGAGTCGTCCCTATATTAGCCGGAAACCGTCCTCCCAGCGTGACCCATCAGTCCCTGCCTTCCCCGATAGCCGTCAATCTGACGCGCCAGCTGCTCATCCAGGAGGCGCCGGAGTCTTGCCGGTGGCATAAGGCGGTAGCGGTGCGCGTCGCCACCCGAAGTAGAGGAAAACCAGCGCGATCCCCTGCACCACGTGGTAGACCGCGTTGTGGTCGAAATAGACCGGATGGACCGCCACCCTCGCCTGCTGGAGCATGGCCGCGCCGGCGGACATGACCAGACCGATGGCGATCAGGGTCCAGCCGGTGTCTCGGCTGCGGATCGCTTGCTTCCCCGCCGCGATCAGGAGAAGAATGAGGGCCGGGGTGTAGAAGTACACGATGCTGCTGAACGACTCGTGCACGAGGAGCACGACTACGGCGAAGCTGGCGGCGTATGTCGCTACGATTGACCGGCGGGCACGGAATTGTATTCGCGGTAAGAGGAGGCGAAGGCTCAGCTCGAGCATGGCAGAGGCGGCGACCACGATCGAGAGTGCGACGGGGACCCAGGCCAGAAAGCCGGGGAGAGTGGCCGTGCCGGCCGGAAAGAATGCGTGGAAGACTGCGCCCCAGA
>DASYVW010000334.1:0-2129 GCA_035936675.1 Gemmatimonadales bacterium | reverse complement strand
GATCGGCGAGCCGATGCCCACGTGTGGCGGGAAGGCGAAGTACGTCAGCAAGGCCACCGCCAGCAGCGGGGCCCAGCGCACCAGGTGGAACCGGGCGCGCTCGCTCAGCGAGGCCCCGGACCAGCTCTCCCCGAGTCGGGCGTTCCACCGTCGCGGCATCAGCCGTTCTGATCCTCCGCGTAGGCCCGGATAATTTCCCGCACCAGTCGATGGCGAACGACATCGCTCTCGTGCAGGTAGCAGAAAGCTATGCCCTCGATCCCGGGGAGCAGCCGCTCAACCTGAATCAGACCCGAATCCTCCCGTTGGGGCAGATCGATCTGGGTCTTGTCGCCGGTGACCACCGTTTTGCTGTTCACCCCGAGCCGGGTGAGGAACATCTTCATCTGCGCGCCGGTTGCGTTCTGCGCCTCGTCCAGGATGATGAACGCGTCGGCCAGGGTGCGGCCGCGCATGTAAGCCAGCGGGGCGATCTCGATGGTCCGGGTCTCCAGCGCGCGTTGCACCCGGTCGTGCGGCATCATGTCTTCCAGCGCGTCATAGAGCGGCCGCAGGTACGGATCGACCTTCGCCTGGAGGTCGCCCGGCAGGAAGCCCAGCGATTCTCCGGCCTCTACCGCCGGACGGGCAAGGATGATTCGCTTGACCCGCTTCCGGGCGAGCGCCTCCACCGCCTTGGCCACGGCGAGATACGTCTTGCCGGTCCCGGCCGGACCGATACTCACGACGATATCGTGGTTGCTGATGGCCTGGAGATAGTCCCGCTGACCCTGGGTCTTGGGCATGATCGCCCGGCGCAAGCCGGGCAGCACGATCTTGCCATCCGCGGTCTGGGGCGGCAGCTCGCCCGAACTGCCCTCGGCAGCCAGGCGAGAGACATCGTCTGCGGTGACCGGCTCACCCATGCGGGCCAGGTCGATCAGCCCCTGCACGACCGGGCCGGCCCGCTCCACCTGATCGGGAGCGCCGGACAGGGTGACCGCCTCTCCCCGGAACGAGACACGCACCCCGAGGCTACGCTGGAGCTCGAGGAGATTGCTGTCGTTCACGCCGGCGAACAACAGCGGGTCGGCCCCTTCGGCTGACAATCGAGTCTGGATATCGTCGGGCATGTCAATAAGGTAAGCGGTCAGCGGTGAGCGGTAAGCGGGGGGCGGTAAGGGGGGCTGCGACAGTCATTGCGAGGGCGCAGGGCGGCCGAAGCAATCCAGCGGGCCCCCACGGGATTGCTTCGGCGGTTGTACCGCCTCGCAATGACTCCCCCTCACCTCTCACTCCTTCACCTCCAAGTGAAGCGCCCGGAGATCCGCCGGATCCACCTCGCTCGGCGCCCCCTCGAAGAGGGCTCTTTGCGCCGTGGTTTTCGGGAACGCAATGACGTCACGCAGCGACTCGGCTCCGGCCAGGAGCATCACGATGCGGTCCATGCCGAAGGCAAAGCCGCCGTGGGGGGGTGCGCCTGACCGGAGACCCTCGAGCAGGAAGCCAAATCGCTGTTGGGCTTGCTCCTCCGGAATCCCGAGCAAGGAAAAGATGCGGCGCTGCAGGTTCGGATCCGCGATCCGGAGACTGCCCCCGCCGAGCTCGGTTCCGTTGAGCACCATGTCGTAGGCCAAGGCCCGGACCTTCTCGGGCGCCCGATCGAGCAGCGGGATGTCATCCGGGTGGGGGGCCGTGAACGGATGGTTGACCGAGTTGAGTGCTCCCGTGGCCGGGTCGCGCTCGAACAGGGGAAAGTCGATGATCCAGACGAAGCGGTTCTCCCCCTTGGAGATGAGATCGAGACGCCGGGCGAGCTCCTGCCGCACCCGGTCGAGCGCGGGGCTGGACACACGGTCTGGCCCAGCTACCAGAAGACACAGGTTTCCATCGGAGAGCCCGAGCTGGGTTGCGGCGCCAGGTGCGAGGTACTTGGCCGGACCACCCTCGAGCGCACCACCCGCAGCCTTGAGCCGGAGCAGGCCGGCGGCGCCCAGCGACTTGGCCACTGCCTCGATCTCGTCCACCTGCTTGCGGCTGAGTGCCGCTCCACCGGGAACCCGGATGCCGCGCACTCGCCCTCCCGCCTCAATGGCGGCGCGGGTGATGGAGAAATCGGCCCCGCGAAAGACCTCTGTCGCATCGAAGAT
>DASYVW010000333.1:0-1619 GCA_035936675.1 Gemmatimonadales bacterium | reverse complement strand
AAGACGTCGGCGGGAACCCGGGTCACCCCCACTGCGCCGAGCGCCGTCGCGAGCAGTGTCACGGCGAGCACCAGGAAGCGGTGGGTGAGGGAGAAGAGGACGATGCGGCGGATCATTGCTGCTTCTCTCCCTCTCCTTCCTCCTCGCCGCCGCGGGTAAAGGCGTACCCCGCGCTGAACAGCTCGTAGGCACCGCTGGTGACGACCGCTTCGCCCGGCAGCACACCGCGGAGCACCGCGACGTGGTCGCCGACCACGGGGCCGAGCGCCACAACGCTCGCGAAGAAGCTCGAGTCCTGCCGGATCATCACCAGCCGCCGGCTGCCGTCGTAGATGACCGCGGCGCGGGGGACGAGGATGCCACGGAAGGTCCGGCCGGTGTTCACGCGGACGTCCGCGAACATCCCCGGCAGGAGCTGGCCCGACGGGTTCTCCAGCGGGACGCGTGCCCTCACCGTCTGGGTCGCGCCCTCGACACTCGGCGCCACGGTGGCGATGCGGCCGCGCAGCGCCAGCCCGGGGAGCGCCGACACGGTTGCCTCGACCGCGCGCCCCGCGCGGGCGAGCTGGGCGCTCTCGCCGTAGAGGTCAACGCGCAACCACACCCGGTTGATTGAGGCGATGCGCAGCAGCTCCGCGCCGCTCGTGACGAGCTGCTGCGGCGCGGCGCTCAGCGACGTGACGACCCCACCGCGCGGCGCCGTCACCGGGAACGTGCCGGAGAGGAACTCCGGGCTCTCGATGGTAGCCAGGGTGTCGCCCGCGGCCACGTGGTCGCCCACGTTGGGCGTAATGTGCCGGATGCGCCCGGCAACGGAGGCGTTCACCGTGAGCACCCGCGCCGGATCGAACTCGATCTCACCCGTGGTGGCGAACGTCTCCGGCACCGTGGCGAGCGCGGCCGTCTCGGTCTCCACGTCGGCCACGCTGAGCTGCCGCGGCGTGAGCGCCACCACCATCGCTGCCTGGCCTTGGGGGGGCACCCGCTCCCGTTCGCGCTCGGATTCGCTCGAACATCCGAGCGGCGCCATAAGCCAGAGCGCCAGCACGAGTCGCTCTTGGTGGAGCGTCATCGCGTCTCCTCCCCCGTCAGCGTACCGGCAAGCAAGCGCAGAGCGAGCCGGGCCCGCGCCGCCTCCCACTCGAGGTCGAGCTCCGCCCGGCGCGCGTCCAGATACGCCTGGCGGGCGGTGAGCCAGGCGACGAGATAGGGACCGCCCTGCTCGAGGGCGTGTGCGGCGAGCATCTCCGCCTGTTGCGCCCGCGCCAGCTCGCCACTCCGCAGGAGATCGAGCTCCCGCGCCGTGCGCGCGAGTGTGCCGGTGGCCTGGGTGACGAGCGCCGCGACATCGCGGCGACGGGAGTCGAGCCGCGCCAGGGCCGCCGCCCGATCGGCCTCGGCCGCCCGCGCCGCATCACCTTGCCGGTTCCAGAGGGGGAGGCTGAGTCCCAGGGCCAGCCCGAAGGTCGAGGTCCTGCCAAAGCCTGCGGCCGGGCCGAGCTCGATCTCAGGCCACCGTCGCGCCCGGGCCAGTCGCCGCTCCTGCTCCGCGCGGTCCGCCATGCCGCCCAGCCGCGCCGCTTCCGGATCTCCCGCCAGCGCCCGGACCAGGGTCGATT
>DASYVW010000332.1:0-7155 GCA_035936675.1 Gemmatimonadales bacterium | reverse complement strand
ACCTGCTTCCCGGAGCTTTGATGCGCAATGCGGGACTCACGTTCGTGTCGAAGCCGGTGGATGTCACGGTCGAGCGGACCGACACCGTGTTCACGTCCGACTACGAGACGGACTCGCGGCTGCGGCTTCCCGTTGCGCACGGCGAAGGCCGTTTCGTGGCGGCGCCCGATACCCTGCGCATGCTCGAGTCAGAGGGGAGGGTCGTGCTGCGCTATGTCGCCGCCACTGAGCGTTCGCCGTTTCAGCCCAATCCCAATGGATCGGCCAATCACATTGCCGGTATCTGTAACGCCGAAGGCAACATCGTCGGGATCATGCCTCATCCCGAGCGCGCGGCCGACCGCCTGCTGGGTTTGACTGGTGGCAGTGGCTTCTTCACGTCCCTGATGGCATGGCAGCAGGAGTCCAAAATGGGAGTCCAGAGCCGATGAAGCAGGACAGGCCGAGCCGGAACGAAGACGAATATTTCGCTCGAGAGGACGCGGAGCTCCGGCGCAAGCAGCGGGAGCGCGCCCATACCGAGGCGGTCGAAGCCGAACGGAAGACGCACTTCATGAAGTGCCCGAAGGACGGGTACGATCTAGCCAACCGCGAATACCATGGAGTGCAGATCGAGACCTGCCCGCATTGCGGCGGCATGTGGCTCGACGCGGGCCAGCTCGACGCGGTGGCGCACGAGGAGCACCCCACGATGCTGGGCAGAGTGCTCACCGATGCTCTCGCCGCCTTCCGTCGCTCGCCCCGCATGGGTGGAGGCGAGAAACCGATCCGCGGCATAGGAACCCCTTCCAGATGAGGATACGGCAGTGACCGGTTCCGGCATCGCCGGCGCATTTACCGAGGCGGTCGCTCTCCCTGGGGAACGTCCTATTACCCCCGAGGTGGTGCGGGAGCACAACCTCAATGAGCTGGAGTACGGCCGGATCCTGGACCTGCTCGGCCGGACCCCCACACTCACCGAGCTCGGGGTATTCTCGGCCCTCTGGTCGGAACACTGCTCGTACAAGCACTCCAAGCCGGTGCTGAGGACGTTCCCCATCTCCGGTCCGCTGGTGGTCCAGGGCCCCGGCGAGAACGCCGGCGTGCTCCGGCTTCCCGAGGGTTGGGCCGTCGCGTTCAAGATCGAGTCGCATAACCACCCATCGGCGGTGGAACCCTATCAGGGTGCCGCCACGGGTGTGGGCGGCATTCTTCGCGATGTGTTTACTATGGGCGCCCGGCCGGTCGCGCTCCTCAATAGCCTGCGGTTCGGCCCGCTGGACCGCCCGCGCAACCGTTACCTGTTCGCCGGTGCGGTGCGCGGAGTGGGTGACTACGGCAACTGCGTCGGAGTTCCGACCCTCGGCGGCGAGGTGAACTTCGCTCCTGGCTACACCGGAAACCCTCTGGTCAACGCCATGTGCGTGGGGCTCCTGCGCGAGCGCGACCTGATCCGCGCCGCCGCCGAAGGAGTGGGAAATGTTCTGCTCTGTGTCGGGGCGCGCACCGGTCGCGACGGTATTCATGGCGCCAGTTTCGCATCCGAAGAGCTGTCCGCGGCGAGTGAGTCGCGCCGACCCCAGGTCCAGGTGGGGGATCCCTTCACCGAGAAGCTGCTCCTGGAGGCCAGCCTCGAGCTGATCACGTCCGGACTGATAGTCGCGATCCAGGATATGGGCGCGGCCGGCCTCACCAGCTCGTCCGCCGAAATGGCTGCGCGCGGTGGCGTCGGGGTCGAGATCGACACCGGACTGGTCCCTACTCGCGAAGAAGGAATGACCTCCTACGAGATCCTGCTCTCGGAATCGCAGGAGCGGATGCTGGTCGTGGCGGAGCCGGCTCGCGTATCAGAGATCCAGGCGGTCTGTGCCAAGTGGGAGCTCACCGCCACGTCGATCGGCCACGTGACCGACGATGGCATTTTCCGGGTACGGCACCACGGACAGACCGTCGTAGCAATCCCGGGCCAGCGACTGCTCGAGGACTGCCCCATCTACCATCCGGAGGCCGAGGAGGGCGAGGAGGCTCGCGCGCGCCGCTCGGCGCTCGATCTGGGTGAACCGGTCGTGGATATCGAAGGAGCCCTGGAGCTGCTCCTCGATCACCCCAGCATCGCGAGCAAGCGATGGGTCTACGAGCAGTACGATTCGACCGTGCAGGCCGGTACAGTTTTGCCGCCCGGCTCGGACGCCGGCGTCCTCCGAGTACCTGGGACCGACTTCGGCCTCGCTGTGTCGGTGGATTGCAACTCCAGGCTGGTCGCGCTCGACCCGTACGAGGGAGGAAAGGCTGCCGTCGCCGAGGCCGCCCGCAACGTGGCCTGCACCGGCGCCATCCCGCTCGGGATCACCAACTGCCTCAACTTCGGGAACCCCGAAAAGCCCGATGTTTTCTATCAGTTCCGCGAAGCGGCCCGCGGCATCGGGGATGCGTGCCGGGCGTTCGGCACTCCGGTCACTGGGGGGAACGTCTCCTTCTACAACGAGAGCCCAGCCGGCGCGATCGACCCGACGCCCACGATCGGGATGGTCGGCCTGCTCCCACGCGTCGAGGATCGTATCGCCAGCTACTTCGACTCGCCCCGAGACGAGGTCTACATCCTGGGCGAGACGAGCGGTATCCTGGGTGGCTCAGCCTACTGGGCCGAAGTGTGCGACTTCGTCGGGGGCTACCCCCCGTCCGTCGATCTGGAGTCCGAGCTCCGGCTGCAGCGCTTCCTCGCGGCGGCTGCCGAGCAGCAGCTGCTCCGCTCGGCCCACGACTGCTCGGAGGGGGGCCTGGCGGTGGCGCTGGCCGAAGCGGTGATCGGCGGTCCGTATGTTCCGGGCAGCCTGGGCGCGGACCTGGACCTGACCGGCTACGCCCCCGACGTTCCGGTGGACGGTTTGCTCTACGGTGAGGATGGTGCCCGTGCGGTGGTGTCCTGTGCCCCGCCTTCTTCTCGGTTCCTCATCGCCCTGGCCAATGAGCACGGGGTCCCAGTATTCCACGCGGGCCGGGTCCAAAGTGCTGGCGCGCTGGAACTTCAAGTGGGGCCTCACGTGTTCTCGTGGAGCACCGAAGCCCTTAGGCGGATCTACTTTGACGCGATTCCCCGTCGGATGCAGCACCCCGACCTCGATCGCGCCGCGGGAGAATAGCATGTGTGGCATCATCGGCGTGTCCGGCATTCCTGATGCGGCCCGGCTGGCCTATCTCGGACTCTATGCCCTCCAGCACCGAGGGCAGGAGAGCGCCGGGATCGTGGCCATTGACCGGGACGGGACGCCGCGGTCGCATCGCGGCATGGGCCTGGTGGCGGAGAACTTCGACGACGAGATCCTGGGCGGCTTGCCCGGCGACGTGGCGGTGGGCCATACCCGCTACTCCACAACCGGCAGCACCGTGCTCGCCAATGCGCAGCCTTGCAACGTGAACACCCGGTGCGGGCCGCTGGCCATCGCCCACAACGGCAACCTCGTGAATGCGAATGTGATCAAGCGCGAGCTGGTCGAGCGCGGGGCGATCTTCACCAGCTCCAGCGATACCGAGGTGCTGGTCCATCTCATAGCGCGCTCCGAGGCCGACAGTGTGGACGACCAGATCCGGGAGGCCCTGGAGCAGGTGGACGGCGCCTATAGCCTGGTCATTACCGTCGGGCGGACCATGTACGCGGTGGTGGACAGCCGGGGCTTCCGGCCGCTGGTCATCGGGCGGCTGGGCAATGGGATCGTGGTTGCCTCTGAGACCTGCGCGCTCGACCTGATCGGTGCGTCATTCCATTGCGAGCTTCGGCCGGGGGATTTCGTTCGGATCGAGAACGGGCAGGTCACTCACCTGCCCCGCCTGGCGCCCCGGCCGGTCACGCGGTGCGTCTTCGAGCTCGTGTACTTCGCCCGGCCTGACAGCACCGTATTCGGCGAATCGGTGGACCGGGTTCGGCGAGAGCTCGGCCGTCAGCTCGCACGGGAGCAGCCGGCAGCCGGAGGCGAGGTCGTCTTCAGTGTTCCCGACAGCTCCAACGCCATGGCGCTCGGGTTCTCCGAGGTATCCGGGATCAAGCTGGAGTACGGCCTGATCCGGAACCACTACGTGGGCCGAACGTTCATCAACCCCACACAGGCGCTCCGGGTGGCCAAGGTCAAGATCAAGTTCAACCCGGTGCGCGAGGTGATCTACGGCAAATCGGTGGTAGTGGTGGACGACAGCCTGGTGCGGGGGAACACCAGCAAGGAGCTGGTCCAGATGATCCGGGGGGCGGGCGCGCGCGAGGTCCACCTGCGCCTGGGCTCTCCCCCGATCACGGGGCCCTGTCACTACGGCATCGACACGCCAACGCGCGAGGAGTTGATCGCGTCCACCCATTCCATCGAGGAGATCCGCCAGTTCCTGGAGGTGGATTCCCTGGGCTACCTCTCCCTCGAAGGCATGCTGCAGGCAGCCGGAAAAGAGACCGGATTCTGTCATGCCTGCTTCTCCGGCAAGTACCCGACGCCGACCCCCGACGACCAGCAGATGCGGCTTCGTCACGCAACGCCGCTCATTCCAACGCCAGCATGAGCGGTCCCTACACTCAGCCGCTGGTCTATTCCTTCGGGCAGGGCCGCGCCGACGGCACTGCAGCAATGAAAGACATTCTCGGCGGCAAAGGCGCCGGCCTTGCCGAGATGACCACGATCGGCATTCCAGTTCCTCCCGGCTTCACCATCGCCGCCAATCTCTGCCTTCACTATCTCGAAAGTCACCAATTCCCCAAGCGGCTCCAGGCCCAGGTGGAGAACGCCCTTCAGCGGCTCGAGATCGCCAGCGCAAAGCATTTCGGCGACCGCGAGAATCCGCTGCTGGTCTCGGTGCGCTCCGGCGCAGCGGTCTCCATGCCTGGCATGATGGAGACCATCCTCAACCTGGGCCTCAACGACGTCACCGTCGAAGGGCTGGCCAGTCAGAGCGGTAACCACCAGTTCGCCTGGGATTCCTACCGCCGCTTCGTGCAGATGTACGGGAGTGTGGTCTTCGATCTCTCTCGCAAGGCGTTCGAGCAGATCCTGGATGAGCACAAGCAGCGCTGCCGGATCCAGCGGGACATCGACCTGCCGGTCGAGGAGATGCAGGTGATCGTCCGGCGGTTCAAGGAATATGTCCGCGCCGAGTCCGGGCGCGAATTCCCGGCCGAGCCGCTGGATCAGCTGTGGGGGGCCATTGCTGCCGTCTTCGAGAGCTGGAACACGCGGCGAGCCATCGACTATCGCAAGCTCCACGATATCTCGGACTCCATGGGCACCGCCGTCAATATCGTGGCGATGGTATTCGGCAACCTGGGCGACGATTCCGGCACCGGGGTGACATTCAGCCGGGATCCGTCCACCGGCGAGCAGCGGCTCTATGGCGAGTACCTCATCAATGCGCAGGGCGAGGACGTCGTGTCGGGGAGCCGCACCCCGGAGCCGATCGGAACCCTGAAGGAGACCCTTCCGCACGCGTACCAGGAGCTCGAGCGGGTGGCTCGCACGCTGGAGCGGCACTTCCGGGACGTGCAGGACATGGAGTTCACCATCGAGCGCGGCAACCTGTATATGCTGCAGACCCGGCGGGCCCAGCGCTCGGGCCACGCGGCAGTGCGTGTCGCTTGCGACATGGTAGATGAGGGGCTGATCTCCGAGCAGGAGGCGGTGGCCCGGATCCCCCCCAACGACCTGAATCAGCTGCTCCACCCCACAATCGACCCCCACAGCCGGCTCGATCTCCTGACCACCGGCCTGCCCGCCTCCCCGGGCGCGGCATGCGGCACCGTTGTGTTCGACGCCGACCAGGCCGAGAAGCTGGGCCGGGCCGGCCAGTCGGTGATCCTGGTCCGCCGGGAGACCTCGCCCGAGGACTTCCATGGCATGGTGACGGCCAAGGCGATTCTCACCGCCCGCGGCGGCATGACGTCCCATGCTGCCGTGGTGGCCAGAGGCATGGGAAAGCCGTGCGTGGCCGGCGCCCAGGAGCTGGTGGTAGACGAGCGGGCCAACCGCTTCTCGGTGAACGGCCGGAGTATCGGCAAGGGCGAGTGGATCACGGTGGACGGGAGCAGCGGCAAGGTCTTCGCCGGCCAGGCCGCCCTGATCGCACCCGAGCTCAGTGGCAATTTCAACCGGGTCATGGGCTGGGCCGACCGGATCATGCAGCTCCGTGTCCGGGTGAATGCCGACACTCCAGCCGACGCCCACCGGGGCCGGGACTTCGGAGCCGAAGGAATCGGACTCTGCCGGACCGAGCACATGTTCTTCGGCGGCGACCGCCTGGTGGCCATGCGCGAGATGATCGTAGCGCAGGATACCGAGGGCCGGCAGCGCGCTCTCACCAAGCTGCTTCCCATGCAGCGGGGCGACTTCGAAGCGATCTTCCGCGCGATGGAAGGCTATCCGGTCACCATCCGACTGCTCGACCCACCGCTCCACGAGTTCTTGCCCCAGGAGCCGGCGGAGATCGAAAGTCTGGCGCGAGAGCTGAAGATGGAGGTGGGAGTGCTCAAGGGGATCGTCGACCGGCTGCACGAGGTCAATCCCATGCTCGGCCTGCGCGGGTGCCGCCTGGGGATCATCTACCCCGAGATCACGGCGATGCAGGTGCGGGCGATCTTCGAGGCTGCCTGTACGGTGGCATCCCGCAAGGGCCGGGTGATGCCGGAGGTCATGATCCCGCTGACTGCGAGCGTGGTGGAGTTTCGAAAACAGGCGCTCATTGTTCGCCAGGTGGCGGAGGAAGTCTTTCAAGAGCGGCAGATCACCGTGCCCTACCTTCTCGGCACCATGATCGAGCTGCCCCGGGCCGCGCTCACCGCCGACGAGATCGCACGGGAGGCTCAGTTCTTCTCCTTCGGTACCAACGATCTTACTCAAACTACGTGGGGGCTTTCCCGGGACGATGCCGGAAAGTTTCTGCCGTATTACCTGGAGCACGGCGTCATCGAAGACGACCCGTTCCAGGTGCTGGATCAGGCCGGCGTCGGCAAGCTGATCGCGATGGCGTGCGATCTCGGCCGGAGGACTCGGCCCGACCTCAAGCTCGGCATCTGCGGCGAGCACGGCGGCGACCCGCGCTCGGTCATCTTCTGCGACCGCATCGACCTCGACTACGTGTCGTGCTCGCCCTACCGCGTCCCCGTCGCCCGCCTCGCCGCCGCGCAAGCTGCGATTGAGGAGAAGCGCAAGG
>DASYVW010000331.1:0-1995 GCA_035936675.1 Gemmatimonadales bacterium | reverse complement strand
CGGCGCCTGATCACGACACCGGCGAACATCGCGCAACAGGGCCCAGAGACCACCGCCGCCGCCGTACTGCCCGGACTGCCCGTGGTTCCCCGTTCAGGGGTCCGCTCGAGCAGCGCTGCCCGGCCCGCGCCATCGCGTCCGCTGCCCATCGAATCCGCGGTCCAGGATGAAGCAGCGTCGCTGGAATCTCGGAGCGAGGCCGCCACTCCTGCCTATGACGCTTTCCACGCGGATTCCGCATCCGGCATCCAACCCGCTCCCGCATCGATCAGCATCGCCGCGCCAGCCCCACTAAACGGTGACTCGCTCGCAAGGAAGATGGTGGACTCGACCGGAAAGAAGACGCTCAAGCGGATTCTCCGGACCATCGGCGGCACTGCCGCACCGGAGCCGACTCGTCCCAAGCGGTAGTCGTACAGTGTGACTCAACCCACAGCA
Source organism: Gemmatimonadales bacterium (assembly GCA_035936675.1). Lineage (GTDB taxonomy): Bacteria > Gemmatimonadota > Gemmatimonadetes > Gemmatimonadales > GWC2-71-9 > CAVVWJ01. Next base: position 1,557 of record DASYVW010000331.1, on the reverse strand, counting down.
GCCCTCACCTGATCGATCAATAATCGACTCTGTAACTCATTGTTTATCAACAGCTTGTGTTGATAAACCTGTGGATAAGCGACGGATCTGTGTGCATAACCCGGCGCTTCCTCGCTGTTCCTGTTGAGATCTCGCGAACGTGCACCTGCACCAGGGCACGCACGACGGAAGGTCGGATGAGGAGCGATGTCGGGGACCTGCTCGATCAGCTGGGAGTAAAGAAGCCACAACTGACGCTGGCGGTCGGCGGATACGAGCTGTCTGTCACCAACCTGGAAAAAACCCTCTGGCCCGGCTCGGGCCGTGCCCGGCCGCTCACCAAACGAGACTACTTGCAGTACCTGGTCAGGGTCTCCACCTGGCTGCTGCCACACCTCGCGGGACGGCCGCTGTTCGTGACTCGCTATCCCAATGGCGTCACCGGGAAGAGTTTCTATCAAAAGCACTGGGACAACCCGCCCGCGTTTGTTCGTACGGTCTCGATCTATTCCAGCCATACCGAGGACGATGGCAACTACCTGATCTGCGAGAATCTGCCGACGCTGCTCTGGCTCGGTCAGATGGCTGGGCTCGAGATGCACCCCTGGTTCTCCCGGATCGATCCGGCTCCTGATGCGCGCGGCCGGGGGCGCAAGTTTTCCGGCTCAGAAGTGACCCTCGAGAAATCGGTGCTCAACTACCCCGATTTCGTCGTCTTCGACCTGGACCCGTACCAGTATTCGGGACGCGAGGGTAAGGGCGAGGAGCCCGAGCTCCATCGCAAGGCCTTCAAACGGACTCGTGACCTGGCCCTGCGGCTACGCGATCTTCTCGGCCGCCTCGGCCTGAAGACCTTCGTGAAGACGTCGGGCCGCACCGGGCTGCACTTGTATCTCCCGATTCTCCGAAAGCTGGACTACGACGCGGTGCGCAGCATTGCCGAGACTATCGGCAGGTATGCTATCCAGGAGTGGCCTGATGAGGTGACGCTCGAATGGTCAGTCGAGCGGCGAACCGGGAAGATCTTCTTCGATTACAACCAGAACACCCGGGGAAAGTCACTCGCGTCCATCTTCTCGCCCCGACGCCACCCACTCGGTACCGTCTCCATGCCGGTGAACTGGGACAATCTGGAGCGGGTGTATCCCACCGACTTCACCCTCCGAACGGCACCGGGCATTCTCGAGGCCGAAGGGGATCCATGGGCAGGCATATTGGCCGCCAAGCAGGATCTGGGCGAGCTGCTGGAGGCCACAAAGGCCGATGCTGGCCACTTTCTCGGTCTCGGATCGGACAAGCCCGCCCGCCAGGTACGGCGGGAAGACTGATCTGGCAGGCCGCCTCAAAGCCTTCATTTCCCCATCACGCCTCCCTGTCCCAACACCACAAGCCTAAGACTGATAAGTAATTAGCTGTCGGCCCGCCTCCGCACGGTTTTTGCCTCGGAGAGACCAGGTTCGTCTTCCCTTTTCCATTGCGTCAGAAGGAGCTCGTATGCGGGCACTCCGCCAGGTGCTGTGGTCTTGCCTCGCCGTCGTAGCCCTATTGGGCACGTTCGCCGCGACGGCACAGGCCCAG
>DASYVW010000330.1:0-3525 GCA_035936675.1 Gemmatimonadales bacterium | reverse complement strand
GCTTCGTCGCTCAGGATGTCGCCAAACAGATTTTCGGTCAGCAGCACGTCGAAGGAGGCGGGATTCGCGATCAGCTTCATCGCCGCGAAGTCCACGTACAGGTGCTCCAGGCGCACGTCCGGGTAGTCCCCGCCGACCCGGCTCACCGTCTCGCGCCAGAGCTGAGACACCTCGAGCACGTTCGCTTTGTCCACCGACGTCACCAGGCTTCGCCGCTCTCGGGCGGCCTGAAAGGCCACTCGGGCGACCCGCTCGATCTCCGCGACGCTGTAGCGGAGTGTGTTCACCGCACTCCGCTCGTCTCGTCCCCGAGGCTCACCATAGTAGAGCCCCCCGGTGAGTTCCCGCACGATCAGCAGGTCGACATTGTCCAGCCGGTCGGGCCTGAGCGGAGAAGCGTGCCGGAGAGCAGGGTGCACCGAGACAGGCCGGAGATTCGCATACGCGCCGAGGAGCTTCCGAAGCGCAAGAAGTCCAGCCTCGGGACGACGGCTTCCGGTCGCATCGGCCAGTGCCGGGTCGCCGACTGCCCCGAGGAGCACAGCATCGGCCTCGAGGGCGGCGTCCCGCGTTGGGGCCGGCAGGGCCTCGCCGAGCTGCCGGACAGCTGCTGCACCGATCAGGTATTCCTGAGTCGCCAGGCGAAAGCCACAGAGGGCGGCCACTGCAGCGAGAACCCGAACGGCCTCGGCGGTGACCTCGGGGCCGATGCCATCTCCCGGAAGCACCGCGATCCTGAACTCTTTCACGCCGCGCCCGCCGCCAGCGTGCGCCGACGCTCGAACGCGGTGATCCTGGATTCGTCCAGCAGCGTCCGCCCGATCTCATCCAGCCCACGCATCAGCATCTCGCGCCGATAGGAGTCGATCTCGAATGGGACATTCAGTTCGTAATCATCTCGCACCGATTGCGCCTCCAGGTCGATCGTGAGCTCGAGTCCCTGTGGTCCAGCGCAACGCTCGAACAGATCGTCCACGACGGCTTCCGGCAGAGTCACCGGCAGCAATCCGTTCTGACAGCAGTTGGCGTAGAAGATGTCGGCGAATGACGGCGCGATGATGGCCCGGAAGCCGAAATCGGCGAGCGCCCACGGCGCGTGCTCGCGCGAGGAGCCGCACCCGAAGTTGGCCCCCGCGAGCAGCAGGGTGGCTCCGCGAGACTCGCTCCGGTTGAGCTCGAACTCCGGGTTCTCGCGGCCATCGGGAAGGTAGCGCCAGTCATAGAACAGAAACGGTCCGAAGCCAGCGCGCTCGATGCGCTTCAGGAACTGTTTCGGAATGATCTGATCGGTGTCGACCTCGGCTCGTCGAAGTCCGGCGACGCGTCCCCGGTGGGAAGTGAATGGCTGCATACGTCCCCTGAACTTTATGCGCGAAGAAGCAGGAGCGGTTCTACAAAGCTTCTCACATAGAATCCACAACGGCCGTTCCCACTTACAGTTACGCTGCCAGACTCAAGCTTCATGATACACTGCATACGGGCGTCCGGCGGGTGCATGGGGCTCGCGTCCGCTCTGCATAAGCGCGCGCACATCGGTCAGGCATCCGGCGATTGCCGCGGCTGCCGCCATGGCCGGACTCACCAGGTGCGTGCGGCCTCCTCGGCCCTGTCGGCCCTCGAAGTTGCGATTCGATGTCGACGCGCAGCGCTCGCCCGCGCCGAGCACATCCTCGTTCATGCCGAGGCACATGGAGCAGCCGGGATTCCGCCATTCGAAACCGGCATCGGTGAAGATGCGATCGAGTCCCTCGTGTTCGGCGGCAGCCTTCACTTGCCGCGAGCCAGGGACGACCATCGCCCGCACGCCGCTCGCCACCTGGCGACCCTGCACCACGCTGGCGGCTTCGCGCAGGTCTTCCAACCGAGCGTTGGTGCAAGAGCCCAGGAATACCCGATCCACCGGCAACCCCTCGAGCGGCACGCCCGGGCGCAGGCCCATGTAGTCGAGGGCGCGCTGGTATGACTCACGGTCCCCGGCTGAGGGGGCGAGAGATGGATCGGGCACGCACTCGGAAATATTGGCCGTCATGGCGGGGTTGGTGCCCCAGGTGACCTGAGGCTCGATCGCGCTCGCGTCGAACACGACTCGCTTGTCATACTGAGCACCGAGATCGCTTCGCAACGCCCGCCAGCCGGCGACGGCCCGATCCCACGCGACGCCGTTCGGCGCCCGAGGCTTGCCGGCCAGATAGGCGAAGGTGGTGTCGTCCGGTGCCACCATCCCGGCCCGTGCTCCCGCCTCGATGGACATGTTGCAAACCGTCATCCGGCCTTCCATCGACAGCGCCCTGATGGCCTCGCCGGTGTACTCGATCACGTGCCCGGCTCCACCCGCGGTGCCGATCCGGCGGATCAGGGCGAGGATCAGGTCCTTCGCCGAGATTCCGGGCTGAGCCCGGCCAGTGAACTGGACCTCCATGGTCTTGGGACGACTCTGCATCACACACTGGGTGGCCAGCACGTGCTCCACCTCGCTGGTGCCGATGCCAAAGGCGAGGGCGCCGAACGCGCCATGGGTCGACGTATGGGAGTCGCCACAGACGATGGTCATCCCGGGCTGGGTGAGACCCAGCTCCGGCCCGATCACGTGAACGATGCCCTGCTCTGGGGAATCCAGGTCGAAGAGCTCGATCCCGAACTCCTGGGCATTCCGCACCAGCGCATCCAATTGGCGAGCGGAGACCTCGTCGGCGATGGGCAGCCGCCGGTCGCCGGTGGACACGTTGTGATCGACTGTGGCGACGGTGAGCTCGGCGCGGCGAACCCGCCGTCCCGCTAGCCGGAGCCCCTCGAACGCCTGGGGCGAGGTCACCTCATGGACCAGATGCAGATCTACGTAGAGGAGAGCCGGCCCGTCGGGCAGCTGGCTCACCACGTGGGCGTCCCAGACCTTCTCGAATAGGGTGCGCACCATCAGCGGGGCAGCGGGTGCGCGGGACGGCGCGGGCCCCGCGGCTTCTTCTCCGTCCCCTCGCTTCCGCTCGGGGCATGCTTCTCCGCCTTTGCACTTCCCCGCTTCCCTGCTTCCCCGCTTCCCCGCTTTCCCTCCTCGGACCACGGCATCATGGCCCGGAGCTCGGCCCCGACCCGCTCGATCTCGTGGTCGTGGTCGGCTTTCCGAAGCCGCTCGAAGTTGGCCCGCCCGGCACGGTTCTCCGCCAGCCACTCGCGGGCGAAGGAGCCATCCTGGATGGCATCGAGGATCCGGCGCATCTCCGCCCGCGTTTCCTCGGTGATCACCCGCGGGCCGCGGGTGTAGTCGCCGTACTCCGCCGTATCGCTGATCGAGTGGCGCATGAACTGGAGCCCGCCCCGGTACATGAGGTCCACGATGAGCTTGAGCTCGTGAAGACATTCGAAGTAGGCCATCTCCGGCCGGTAGCCGGCAGCGGTGAGAGTCTCGAAGCCGGCCTTGACCAGCGCGGTGACGCCGCCGCAGAGCACTGCCTGCTCTCCGAACAGGTCGGTTTCCGTCTCCTCCCGGAAGGAGGTCTCGATGACCCCGGCCCGGGTGCAACCGATCCC
>DASYVW010000329.1:0-6700 GCA_035936675.1 Gemmatimonadales bacterium | reverse complement strand
GAAGCTGCCAGCGATCGGCGCGACATTGTTCGAGTAGGGCCCGCTCTGGGCCTGCGACTCGAGGCCCTCTTTCTCGTCGCCGAACGACTTGAGAATGGGCGCGGCGCTGTCGGCAAATGGGAACGGACCGGGGAGGATCTGGATGACGGGACCTCCGCCCGTCACCGAGATCACCTGCACCTTCGCCTGCCCCGCCGGCGACTCCTTCATCTTGATGTCGGCGTAGCCTGACGAGCCCGAGCTCTTCGCGCCAACCGTCAGATGAGTCTCCATCCCGAGCTTCTTGTGCGAATCCTGCCCCACCGGGCAGTACACTTCGTAGGTGCCAGGCTGGAGCGTCAGCGTCAACCTGGCACTCGAGCCAGGCTGGATCAGCGCGATCTGCTTCTCGATCCCGCGGCCCTCGACCTCGAAGCCGTGGGGGATGCTCCCTGCGTTGGTGACCGTGAAGGTGACGGGGCCCGGCGCAACCGTCGCCTCAGACAGCTCCACCTTCCACTCCGACAGCTTGGCGGTGACCGGCACGGGCTCGTTCAAGGCCTGGTGCTGCCGCGCCGCGCCGAGTGCTGAAGCGGCGAAGATCAGCCCGCCGAAGGTGCGGGTCATCAGGCGGTATTTTCGGGTCATGGGGTATTCTCCGGTATGGGTGTGACGACACAGTGCTCAGTGCCGGATACCCCACGGATCCCGGGCTTATTCCCCGGGAATAAATCCGCCGCTCGCGGAGTCTTATCCCCCGGACGTATCGCTTTACCTTGAGGACCGATGGAGCCAAACGAGCTCGGGCGATTCGAAGCGATCGTGCTACCGCACCTGGACGCCGCCTACACGCTGGCGCGCTATCTGACGCGGCACGAACACGACGCCCAGGACGTGGTGCAGGATGCCTATCTGCGCGCGCTCAAGTACTTCGACGGGTTCCGAGGGGCCGAAGCTGCGGACGGCCGGGCGTGGCTTCTGGCCATCGTGCGCAACACCGCCTTCACCTGGCGGCGTAGATACCGCCAGGAGGCAGGCGCGGCGGAGTTCGACGAGCAGCTCCATAGCGAGACGGTGGCGGATGTTCATCCGGAAGCGGCGCTTCTGGGCGCATCGGCGCGCGAGTCCCTGCACCAGGCGCTCGACCAGCTGCCACCCGAATTCCGCGAGGTGATCGTGTTGCGCGAGCTGCAAGGGCTGTCCTACAAGGAGATCGGGGATGTGACCGGAGTCCCGGTGGGAACCGTGATGTCGCGGCTCTCCCGCGCCCGCGGACGCCTTCAGCGGGCGCTGTACGCGGAGCAGGAGGGCCGTCGACATGAGCCATAGCAAGCTGGAGCTGCAGGTGGACGCCTATCTGGACGGGGAGCTGGCCTCGCGAGACGCGCGGGATTTCAAGGCGCATCTCAAGGAGTGTCCCGATTGCGCTCGGTTGCACGACGCCCGTGTTGCGCTCGGGGCCGCGATCCGGGCGGAGGTCCCGGCGCTGCGCGCGCCCGACGAGCTGCGGACCCGGGTCCGGGCTGCGCTCAGGTCGGCCGCCGGACCCTCCGTCACTCGTCACACCACGGCGCCGCTCGGCCGGCGCTGGCTGGCGCTGGCTGCGTCGGTGGTGCTGGTTGCCGTGGGTAGCTGGAGGCTCGCTTCCAATCGCGCGGCCGGGGAGGCGCTCAGCGAACAGGTGCTCACCAGCCACGTACGCTCGCTCATGCCGGGCCACCTCACCGACGTGGTCTCATCGGACCAGCACACGGTGAAGCCCTGGTTCAACGGCAAGCTGGACTTTTCGCCCGCGGTGTACGATTTCGCCGGTCGCGGCTATCCCCTGATCGGCGGCCGGCTCGACTATCTCGGCGGCCGGCCGGTGGCCGCGCTGGTCTACGGGCGGCGCCAGCACCTGATCAACGTGTTCCTCTGGCCCGCGACTCAGGGACCGGGGCGCGAGCCTGGTGAGACCATGCGGCAGGGCTACCACCTGCTGCACTGGACAACGCCGGAGTACACGTACTGGGTGGTCTCGGACCTGGGCATGGCGGAGCTCCGCGAGTTCGCGCAACTGGTGCGGGGAGCGGATTCCGCAGCGACGCGATGAGGCGTTCCCCCCTCACCGGCCTGATTGCCTTCACGCTGGTCGGGACCGGCTGCCACCGGGCAGTGCCGAGCAGAGAGAGTTTCGCGGTGGGGACAAACTCCCTTGCTCCGCCCGAAGGATCTCGAACCTTCAATCTCCAGACCCCCGGGCAGCGAGATTCCTTGCACGCGGAGATCAAAAGGCACCGGGAGATGTGGCGAGCCGGCGGCGTGCGGGACTATCACTTCCTGCTGCGGGCCTCGTGCTTCTGTCCGGGCCAGCAGGGGTGGCTCCTGCTCGAGGTCCGTGATGGTCGGGTAGTGCGGGTCTGGGACGGAGGCGGGAAGCCGGCTCCTCTCACCAAGGACAACAATTACAGCATTGATGGACTGTTCGACCTCCTCGAGCAGGAAGCCGACCGCGACGACGTGGTCGCCGTCGGCTTCGATGACCGCTGGCATTATCCCCTATATATCCGGACCGACGTGCGCCTTGGCTTGCCGGACGATTGGGGAATCCTTCAGGTGCGGGGGTTCAGGCCCCGCTAGACATTGCACCGTCACCCACGTCATCCATGCTCCCCTCGAAGCAGGTGGAACCCGGCGGATATACCTCCCACTTCATGCGCGACTAGGGCGATAGCAAGGCGCACCACGGAGACACGGAGAACACGGAGACCGCACGGACAGCATTATTACTGCAGTATTCTCCTTAGACCATGGAATAGGGTGTGAACGTTGAAGTTGATCAGAAGACCTGAAGACACTTTTGCAGGCGCATATAGGTCATCACTTGTGAGGAATGAATCGGAAGCAGTTTTGCGACGGATTTGATCTCGACAATAAGGCCATCCTCGATTAGGAGGTCAATCAGATACCCCTTGGCAATCCGTACTCCCTTGTACTCGAGAGGAAACTCGACTTCGCTGTCGAGACGGGAAGGAGAGGTGAGGGTCTAGACTCCAGTCCCTCCGGACTCCTTTCCCCGAACCAGAGCCGCCAGCGCGCCGAGCGCCGCAAAGGCGGAGCACACCGTGAGCGCCGCGTGGAAGCCGTGGAGAAATGTCGCCTCCAGGCGCTGGGGCACCGCGAGGCCTGCAGGGCCAGCATTCCCTCGAGACGCAACGAGCGCAGCACCGGCGGACCCACCCAGACCTAGAAACACGGCCCCGGACAGGGCCACGCTGAGAGCCTGACCGGTGATTCGCGCCGTGGCCAAAATGCCGGAGGCCGCTCCTTGTTCCGTGGCCGGTGCGGCCTCCATCACCGCCCGCGTGTTCGGTGCCTGGAAGAGTCCCTGGCCGATCCCCGCCAGCGCGAGCCGCCAGGCGATGTCCCCAGTCGAGCTGGTGGCATCCAGTCGGGCGAGCAGGAACAGGGCGACAGCATTGATGGCCAGCCCGAGAGGCGCGATGAGCCGGGAGCCGAGCCGGTCGGATGCCGCGCCGGCGATCGGAGCCACGACCGCGAGCGCGAGCGGCATCGGCGTCAGGAGCCAACCGGAGTGGGCGGTCGAGAAGCCGCGCAGCTCCTCGAAGTAGAAAGGCAGGAGGAAGCCCACCGAGAACAGGGCCAGCATCGAGAGCGTCATGCTGGCGATGCCGGAGCTGAAGACGCGATTGCGGAACAACGTGAGGTCGATGATCGGATCCGCAACATGACGCTCCACCAGTAGTGCGCCGGTCAGGGCCACCACAGCGAGGGCCAGCGTGCCGAGCAGACGTGCGGAGGCCCAGCCCCATTCCCCCCCGAACGACAGTCCCAGGGTGAGCCCCGCCACGCCCACCCCCAGCAGGATCGCCCCGAGCGGGTCGAAGCGTCCCTGGCTTCGCCCACCGCCTCGCGGGAGAACGCGGCGCGCTGCGGCGAGCGCGACCAGTCCGATCGGCACGTTCACGTAGAAGATCCAGCGCCAGCTCAAGTGCTCCGTGATAAGACCCCCGAGAGTCGGGCCAACGCTGGTACCGAGCGCAATGGCGAGTGCGCCAAGACCGAGCGCGCGACCGTGCTGGTCCGGGGGAACGGCGCTGGTGAGCATGGCGGTGCCGGTGGCCAGCAGGAGGGCAGCGCCGCCTCCCTGGAGCAGTCGCGCCAGGATCAGGAGCTGCACCGACGGCGCGGCGCCGCAGAGGACCGAGGCCAGGGTGAACAGCCCGAGCCCTACCATCCAGATCGGCGTGCGCCCGACCATGTCCGACAGCCGGCGCACCGTCAGCAGCAACCCGGCGGCGACCACGAGGTAGCCGATGATGACCCATTCGATAGTACCGCTCAACGGCGTACCGAAGGCGCGCGCAATCGTGGGCAGCCCGATGTTGACGATCGAGGCGTCGAGCGTCGTCATGAACAGGCCGGTCCAGACCAGCGCCAGGACTGCCCCCGGGTGGGGAGCCCGCTGTGAGGCTGGGTTCTTCGGCGCTCGGGTGTCGATCTTTGCTTCCGTCTGCAGTATGGAAGTCATCGATCTCTCAGGTCTCTCGTGGTGCAAGCACGGCGGTCTCTCCTGGAAGCTGCCGGTTTGCGCGGGGAGCACTTGCACGATGTTGCTCCCCGATTCGGGGGGCTGGGCCCGGGTCGCATGCCGCTCCCCTGAATGGGGGAGCAGAGAAGTGCAAGCCCTGGGATCAAGGGTGTGACAGCTTCCAGTGGGTCAGAGCTATGCGCTATGCACCTGCGGCATTGGAAGGAAAAAAGGAATTGGGGAGACCGATGAAGCTAGAAATTTTCAGGCCCAGGCGACGCCTCCTTTACGCGTTGCTCGCTTACGCGTTGCTCGCTTTCGCCGCCGCGCTCGCGCGGCCCGTGCTCGCTCAGACGCCCAGCGTCTCGACGGATTCGATCGACGCTGGCTGGCCTCGACAATTCCTGAGCGGCACGACCACCTTCTCGGTATATCAGCCCCAGGTGGACACCTGGCAGGGAAATCGACTCGACGTTCGGGCGGCAGTCGCAGTGCAGGCCACCGCTGGTGCCGAGCCGGCCTTCGGCGTCATCTGGCTCTCGGCGCGCACCGACGTGGACAAGACCAGCCGCATCGTATCGCTCGAAGACCTCCAGATCATCAAGGCCAGCTTCCCCACGGCCCCCGGGAGCCGGGGGGAGTGGCAGGCGACGCTTCAGCGTCTACTCCCCGAAGGGTACCGAACCATCGCGCTCGACCGGCTGGAATCGGACCTCACCGTGGGGCACGAGATTCAGCAAGCGAGCACGCAGTCGCTCAGGAACGAACCCCCTCGAATCATCTTCTCGACCACGCCGGCGATCCTGGTCCTGATCGACAGCCAGCCGGTGCTGCGGCCCGCAGGAGAGGGTCTCCAGCGAGTGATCAATACCCGGCCCCTCCTGCTCAAGGCCGGGGGCACGTTCTACCTCCATGTCTTCGACGGCTGGATGCAGGCGAGCGCGCTGAGCGGACCGTGGGCCGTGGCCCAGTCGACACCCGGCGCCCTCGCCGCCGCGATGCAGGCGGCCATAGCCACCAATCAGGTGGACCTACTCGAGGGAGCCGCGGCGGACTCGACCCAGCCCGCGCCCTCGTTGTTTACCGGGCCGGCGCCCGAGATTTATGTAAGCACCGAACCCGCCGAGCTCGTGGTCACCAATGGTGCGCCTGACTACGTACCGGTTCAGGGCACCCAGCTGTTGTACGTCCAGAACACCACTGGCCGGATCTTCAAATCGATCGCGGACAATGACACCTACGTGCTGGTCTCGGGTCGCTGGTACCGGGCCCCCTCGACCAGTGGCCCGTGGACGTTCGTGCCGGGGAAGGAGCTGCCGGCCGACTACGCCAGGATCCCCGATTCGAGTCCGATGGAGAACGTGAAGGCCTCAGTACCGGGGACACCGCAGGCGCAGGAGGCGGCGATCGCCAACTCCATCCCGCAAACGGCGACGATGAAGCGGGCCGGCACGACGCTGGACCCCATGCCGACCATAGACGGCGGCCCTGAGTACGAGCCGATCGAAGGTACGAACCTGCGCTATGTGCTGAACGCGTCGGTTCCGATCATCGAGACCGGACCGACGGCCTTCTATGCGGTGCAGAACGGTGTCTGGTTCGTGGCGAGCTCGGTGCGCGGCCCCTGGGCTGTGGCGGCGAGCGTTCCGGCCGAGATCTATGCGATCCCACGCAGCGCTCCGCTCCACTACGTGACTTACGTGCAGGTGTACGACGCCACGCCCGACGTGGTGTACGTCGGCTACACCCCGGGCTATTATGGCACCGTGTTGGACCCCGACGGCGTCGTGGTCTACGGAACCGGCTACCACTACGACCCGTGGATCGGGGACTACTGGTTCGGCTTTCCATTGACGTACGGGGTCGGCGCTGGTGCGCGGTGGACGCCGTGGACCGGGTGGAGCTACGGGTTCGGCTTCGGATGGAGCTGGGGTCTCGGCATCGGGATGGCGTGGGGCGGGTGGGGCTGGGGCGTCGATCCATGGTGGGGCCCCTCGGCCTGGTGGTGGGGTCCGCACCTCCATGGATACGACCGCGGCGGATACGGCGGCTGGGGGCGAGGCTGGGCCGGCACGAGCGGTGACGTGTACGCACGGCGGGGCGGAGCTCACGTGGTGAACCGCGCGCCACTTCGGGCCGAGACTTGGGCCGGCGGGGGGCGCGGCGGCCGCTTGGGGGTCGCCTATAACT
>DASYVW010000328.1:0-8198 GCA_035936675.1 Gemmatimonadales bacterium | reverse complement strand
CGTAAACCACCCGGTATGCCGTAGCATCGATGCGGCTCCGCTGCGCCGCACTGGCGGCCAGACGCTCGCGCCACCAGCCCGCGTCGACCGGACGATCGCTCCGCTCCAGCAGCCTCAACCGGATCTCCGAGCGGGGCGAGTACAGTGCTCGCCCGATAAAGCGCCCCCGCGGGTCTTTGACCCCCACTAGGCCGGGGGCATCGGGTCCCTCCAGTACGTCACTCCGGTAGATCCAGGGATGTCCTCGAACCCAGCGCTCGGCACCGCGGGGGGTGACCCGAACGGCCGTCACGCCCGGTCCGGCCGGAGGACCGTGGCTCCGCGCAGATAGCAGTGCTTGATTTCCGCCCGCCCGCGGCCGGTGTAGGCGTGCACCAGCAGCCGGATACACTTCGGCAGGGAGCCCGGCACGGGGATCTCAGTTGCGTGGAGCAGCGCCACGATGTTCCAGCCGAACTCCTCGGCGGCCCGGGCCGGAAAGGCGGCATCCAGATCTCGCGTTACCGTAAAGAGCGCGCTTACGATGTCGTCGGGCTGAAGCTCGTTGGCCTCGATGAGTGTGCGCAGCAGCTCGTCGGTGGCCGCGAGGATCTCATCGGCATCGTTGCGAGCCACGGTGGTGGCTCCGCGAATTCCTTGGAGGCGGACGGGGGGCGTCATGGCAGATAATGTAGCGGCACTCCTACGCCTGATGCTGGTGACCGACGACCGCCTGGTGCAGGGACGCGACCTGGTTGCGCTCGCGCTCGCCGCCGAGCGAGGGGGCGTTACCTCGGTGCAGCTCCGGCTGAAGCAGGTACCAGCGCGGGAGCTGGTTCAAGTGATCCGTGGTTTGGTGCAGGCTCTCACGGTGCCAGTGCTGGTGAACGACCGGCCGGACGTCGCAATTGCCGCAGGGGCGGCGGGCGTTCACCTCGGACCGGATGACATGCCGCTGGAGCTGGCCCGGAGGATCGCGCCGGAGCGGTTCATCATCGGCACCTCGGTGGGAAGCGAGGCCGAGGCGGAGAAGGCCGCTGCGGCAGACTACTGGGGGGTCGGGCCCTGGCGAGACACCCCAACCAAGCAGGATGCCGGCACCGGACTCGGCGCACGGGGCTTCCAGCGGGTGGTTGCGCTCGCCAGTGGCAAGCCATGCATTGCCATCGGCGGGGTGAGGCCGGAGGATGTCCCGTTCGTCATCGCTGCAGGGGGGACCGGCGTGGCGGTGGTATCGGGGATTCTCGGGGTGGATGACGTCGAGGCTGCGGCGCGGGCGTATGTAAAGGCGGGGCTTACTGCACCGCCTGCCTCAGCTTTCTGATCGCCCGCAGGTGCTCGCCATAGGTACGGGAGAAGATGTGGCGGCCGTCGGGGCCGGCCACGAAATACAGATAATGTACGTCGGCAGGATACAGGGCAGCCTGGAGACTCCGCCGACCCGGCGAGTTCACCGGGCCGGGTGGGAGTCCGGGGTTCAGATAGGTGTTGTAGGGCGACTTGATCTGATAGTCCTTCTGAAAGAGGCGCGGCTTGCGCCTGCCCCGCTTGAGCATGATGGCATACTGCACCGTGGGATCGGCCTGGAGTGCCATCCCGATCCGCAGCCGGTTCCGGTATACCCCGGCGATGATCTCGCGTTCATCATCCGCCCTGGCCTCACCCTCCACGATGGACGCCAGCGTCACCAGCGCCAGCCGGCTCATCTTCAGCGAATCGAGCCGCGCGTCCCATTCGGGCTTCCACTCGGACTTGAATCCTTCGGCCATGTAGCGGATCAGCTCAGCGGCATTGATGTCGGCCGGCAGGAGGTATGTCTCCGGGCGGAGGAATCCCTCGAAGGAGGTGACCGGAATTCCGAGTAGCGCCGTCGCCGCCTTGCCATCGTGCGCCGCGGCCACAAACGAGTCCGCCGGAATCCCCAAGCGTGTGGCCGCGAGCTCCGCCACGTCGAGAATGGTCAGCCCCTCCGGCACGGTGAATCGGAGGGCGGCCTTCTTGCCATGCGCCAACATGCCGAGAACCGTCCAGGGTGAGGTCCCGGCCGGGAACTCGTACACGCCGGCATGCACCGAACGGTCCACTCCTCGCATCCGGGCCATGAGCTTGAACCAGCGTGGGTTCGTTATGACCCCATGAGCCTTGAGGCTATCGGTGACGGCGCCGAAGGAGGCTCCGGGCGGCAGGATGACACGGGCGGTTTGGGCGGAGGAGCCGCAGGCGGAGACGGAGAGGACGGATACGACGGAGACGACGGATAGGAGCGAGTGGACGGCGCTCCTCGGCTTGAGATGGCAATCTGTCGACCTCACCACCCCGTGCTCTCCCTCTCCGTCCTCTCCGTCCTGTTCTTCCGCGCGTCTAGAAAGTGCTGGAGCAGAACCGACGCGGCCAAGGCATCCACCTCTCGCTTGCGGCCCCGGGTGGAGCCGCCCTGTTCCCAGATGGCAGCGAGGGCCCTAGCGGTGCTCATGCGCTCGTCCCAGAGCTCGAGCGGGAGTCCGGTCCGCCTGGCGATCGTGGCGGCCATCTCCCGCGCGGCGGAAGCACTGTCCTCCTCGGTGCCCTCCGGCGACAGTGGAAGGCCCACGACGATCCCGACTGGTTGATGCAGTGAGGTGAGCTCGAGCAGACGGGGCATGGGCAGGCGCTTCCCGGCTCGGCGCACCAGGGTGTCGAGCGGGGAGGCGAGCGTCTGGGTTTCATCGCTGAGGGCCAGACCGATACGGATCTGGCCCCAGTCGACTCCCAGAATGCGACCGGTCTCGGGAATCAGTGGCTACTGCGCCATCGTTGCGAAGAACTCCTTGTTGTTCTTCGTGCGCTTCATGCGCTCGAGCAGGAATTCGATCGACTCGACCGGCGGCATGTCGGCCAGGAAGTTCCGCAGCAGGTACACCCGGTTGAGCTCGTCCTTGTCCATCAAGAGCTCTTCCTTGCGGGTGGAAGTCCGCTGGATGTCGATGGCGGGATAGATTCGCCGGTCGGCCAGCCGGCGGTCGAGCACCAGCTCCGAGTTGCCGGTGCCCTTGAATTCCTCGAAGATGACCTCGTCCATCCTGCTGCCGGTATCGATCAGGGCGGTGGCGATGATGCTGAGGCTGCCGCCCTTGTCGATGTTACGCGCGGCACCGAAGAACCGCTTCGGCTTCTGCAGGGCATTGGCGTCCACGCCGCCGGAGAGAATCTTGCCGGAGTGCGGCACCACGACGTTATGCGCCCGGGCCAGGCGGGTGATCGAGTCGAGCAGGATGACGACGTCCCGGCCATGCTCCACCAGCCGCTTGGATTTCTCGATGACCATGTCGGCCACCTGGACGTGCCGGTCGGCGGGCTCGTCAAAAGTGGACGAGATGACCTCCGCCTTGACGTTCTCCTCCATGTCCGTCACTTCCTCGGGCCGCTCGTCGATCAGCAGCACGATGAGGACGATCTCCGGATGATTCTCGCTGATGGCGTTGGCCAGCTTCTGCATCAGGATCGTCTTGCCAGCCTTGGGCGGGGCCACAATCAGCGCCCGCTGGCCCTTGCCGATCGGCGAGAGGAGGTCCACTACCCGCATCGACAGATCGCCGTTCTTCCGCTCCAATCGGATTCGCGAATCGGGGTAGCGCGGCCGCAGGTTGTCGAAGGCGATCCGGTGCTTGGTCTTTTCCGGCTCCTCGAAGTTGACCTGCTCGACCTTCAGCAGGGCCAGGTAACGCTCACCCTCCTTGGGAGGGCGAACCTGGCCCATGACCGTGTCACCAGTACGGAGGTCGAACCGCTTGATCTGGCTGGGGGAGACGTAGATATCGTCCGGACCGTAGAGGTAGTTCCAGTCCTGGCTGCGGAGAAAGCCGTATCCCTCCGGGAGAATCTCCAGCACTCCCTCACCCCGGATGACCGTGTCCGAATCGAGCAGCGACTGCTCGATCCGGAAGATCAGGTCCTGTTTCCGGAGGCCCGAGTAGTTGGTGATGTTTAATTGCTCTGCGAGCGTGTGCAGCTCGGCAACCGACTTCTGCTTCAGCTCAGCGATATCCACGGAGGGACTCCAAGACGGATAGACCAGTCAGATGGCTGGCTGGGGTGGGGGATTGTAAGAGTGCAAGACCGAGAGAGGTGGACTGTCTATGTGGTGGGCCCGAGGGCGCCGAAAAGTGCAAGACCAAGACGGTGTGATACGGGGAGTTTCCGGCCAACAAGAAGCACCGTAAGGTAGATGTCGCCGTGAGCCCAGTCAAGAGCTAGTACGCTCTCAACCTACCGGGGGCCTGCCGGCTCTATTGCATAAGCCCCGGGTAGGTACAATGTTTCATCAACCCCGTATCACTGCGGAGGTTGTCCTCTTCCCGATGGATTCGTGACCTCCTGTCCCAGGGCCCTATGAGCGAATCCGAGCGGCTGGGCAAGATGCGGCACGACCTGTCCAACCCGCTGTCAGCCCTCCTCGCCGAAACCCAGCTCCTCCTCCTGAATGAGTCCAAAATCGATGCCGAGACGCTCCAAGCCCTGCGTGAGATCGAGGCCCTCGCCATTCGGATGCGGACCATGTTGCGGGAGCTATAGGGCAGGCACCTCGCGGTGAGGTACGAGCATCAGGCCGAAACCGGCAAGACCTGGGGGTCGGGGAAGGCAGCGACGAAGGCCTCTACCGCCTGAGGATCGAGCTGGGTGCCGGCCACCCGGCGTAGCTCGCGCATGGCGTCGTCCGGCGGCCTGGCCTCGCGGTAGGGTCTCCGAGTCGTCATCGCGTCGAACGAATCGGCCACCGCGACGATCCGAGCCTCGATCGGGATCTTCTCTCCCCGTAAGCCGTCGGGAAATCCCCCGCCATCCAAGCGCTCGTGGTGCGAGCGGACGATCCGCAGAACATCGGGCGATTCGTGGGCCAGGGGGGACAGCATCCGTTCTCCCAGAGCAGGATGCTCGGTGATCTGCCTGAACTCGTCGGCGGTGAGCGAAGTAGGCTTGTGCAGCACCGCCTCCCGGGTCCCGATCTTCCCAATGTCATGCAGCTCGCCGCCCAGCCGGATCCCGTCCAGCCCCGCTCCAACGAACCCGAGCCCGGCCGCAGTGGCCACGGCGTAGCGGCTCACCCGTATTGAATGGCCCCGGGTATACGCGTCCTTGGCCTCCAGGGCCCGGGCGAGCATCTGGACGCCCTGGAGGAACAGCTCCTGAATCCGCTGGGCTTGTTCCTGCACCTGACGCTCGAGGTGCTCCTGATAGAAACGGTTCTGGAGCACCAGCGCGCGCTTCTCCAACGCCCGGGCCACCCGGGCCTGAAGCTCGCCGAGCGAGATGGGCTTCAACAGGAAGTCGGCCGCGCCGAGGTGCAGGCAGTCCACCGCGGTGGTGGTCTCGCTCATTCCGCTCAGCATGATGACCGAGCAGTCGGGAAAGCGTTCACGCACCACCTCGAGGAAGCCCATCCCGTCAAGCTCGGGCATCCGCATATCCGAGATGATCAGTGGGATCTCGCCGGTCCGGTCGAGTACCTCGAGTCCCTCCTTGCCGGTGCCGGCCTCGAGGCAGTTGAAGCCTTGAGCCGCCAGCATGCGCGCGAGCGAGCGACGAACGCTGGGTTCGTCATCGACAATGAGACAGTTGGCGGAGCCGGCCACGACCGGCCTCGCATCCTGAGCGAGTGGCATGCGGCGATATACCGATAAAGGAGGGATGATGGATGCCACGAACATCCACCGGACCAACACTGTAAGTGCATCGGGCCGGAATGTCCACTGTCGGTCCTGTCGGCAGTATTATGGCAGCGGTTCCTCGCGATGCCGCTATACGCCAGAGAGCTTACTTTACACCAATGACCAACACCTTCGGCGCGCGGTCCACCCTCAAGGTCGGCAATCAAGCGTTTGAGATCTTCCGGCTGGACGCGATGGCGGCAGCGGGAAGCGACATTCTGCGGCTCCCGTACTCCCTCCGCATCCTTCTTGAAGATCTGTTGCGTACCGAGGACGGCGTCAGCGTCACCCGGGATGATATCGAGGCGCTCGCGCGGTGGTCGCCGGCAGCGCCGCCCACCCGGGAAATTGCCTTTACCCCCGCCCGAGTGCTGTTGCAGGACTTTACCGGCGTGCCCGCGGTCGTGGATCTCGCGGCTATGCGCGACGCGATGGCCGAGCTCGGTGGCGACCCGAGCCGGATCAACCCCCTGCAGCCGGTTGAGCTGGTGGTGGACCACTCAGTCCAAGTGGACGCCTTCGGGACGGCGCAATCCTTCGGCACGAACGTCGATCTCGACTACCAGCGGAACCGGGAGCGGTATCAGTTCCTGCGCTGGGGACAGCGCGCGTTCGAGAACTTCCGGGTGGTGCCACCGAATACCGGCATCGTGCACCAGGTGAACCTGGAGTACCTCGCCCGAGTGGTTTTCACCTCGGACGAGAACCCGCAGGCCCGAACCGGTGAGCTGCCCCAGGCCTATCCCGACACGCTGGTCGGTACCGACTCGCATACTCCAATGATCAACGGACTGGGCGTCCTGGGCTGGGGTGTGGGAGGAATCGAGGCCGAGGCCGCGATGCTGGGCCAGCCGGTCTCGATGCTCATCCCGGAGGTCGTCGGGTTCCGGCTGGAAGGCCGGCTGCCCGAGGGCGCCACCGCCACCGACCTGGTCCTCACCGTTACCGAGCTGCTCCGGCGCAAGGGCGTGGTCGGCAAGTTCGTCGAGTTCTACGGCCCCGGACTCGGCAGCCTGGCACTGGCCGATCGGGCGACCATCGGGAATATGTCGCCCGAGTATGGTGCCACCTGCGCCATCTTCCCGGTGGACGACGCGACCCTCCAGTACCTCCGGTTCACCGGTCGGTCGGAGGAGCGGGTCCGGCTGGTGGAGGCCTACATGAAAGAGCAGGGACTCTTTCACAGCGCGGCGTCGCCCGAGCCGGTGTTCACCGACACCCTTTCGCTGAATCTCTCCAGCGTCGAGCCCAGCATTGCGGGACCGCGGCGGCCGCAGGACCGGATCAGGCTATCGGACGCAAAGCGGGCGTTCCGGGACGCCCTGCCGAGCCTGCTACCGGCAGGCATCCAGGCTCCGGGGAAGGACGGATCCAAGGGGTCGGCCCAAGGATCGACGGCAATCGGGGTCTGGGGTGAGGGATCAACAGAGTCGCCCGCGGCCCACGCCGTCATGCTGGAGGACGCCTCGGAGGTGCTCGACCACGGCTCGGTCGTGATCGCCGCCATCACCAGCTGCACCAACACCTCAAACCCCGCGGTCATGCTGGCTGCCGGCCTCCTGGCCAGGAAGGCGGTGGAGCGTGGGCTGGAGCGGAAGCCCTGGGTCAAGACGTCGCTCGCGCCGGGCTCCAAGGTGGTCACGGACTACTACGACCGGGCCGGCCTCACGCCCTATCTGGATCGGCTGGGCTTCAACCTCGTGGGCTACGGCTGCACCACCTGCATCGGGAATTCGGGCCCCTTGCCAATGGAGATCTCCGATGCCATTCAGCGCCGCCGGCTGGTGGCGTGCGCGGTGCTGTCCGGCAACCGGAACTTCGAGGGCCGGATCAACTCGGATGTGCGGGCGAATTATCTCATGTCACCGCCGCTGGTCGTGGCGTTCGCGCTGGCCGGCCGGATCGACATCGACCTGTTCCATGAGCCGTTGGGACACGATCCTCAAGGGGCGCCGGTCTATCTCCGCGATATCTGGCCGACCACAGCCGAAGTCGAAAAGACTCTCGCGTCCTCGATCAAATCGGACATGTACCGGCGGAGCTATGGGGCGGTGTATGCGGGAGACGATCGCTGGAATGCCTTGGAGGTGCCGGGCGGGGATCGCTTCGACTGGGCACCCGGCTCCACCTATGTCAGGCGGCCACCGTACTTCGAGGGAATGTCGAAGGCCAGCCCTGAGAAGGTGGAGGAGATCCGGGGCGCCCGGGTTATCGCAGTGCTGGGCGACAGCGTCACGACCGACCACATCTCACCGGCAGGCAGCATCAAGAAAGACTCGCCCGCCGGGCGCTACCTGACGGCTCAAGGCGTGTCTCTCGCCGACTTCAACTCATATGGCTCGCGTCGCGGCAACCATGAGGTGCTGGTGCGCGGCACCTTTGCCAATACCCGGATCCGGAACCGGCTGGCGCCAAACACCGAGGGAGGCGTGACTCCGTACCTCCCGACCGGCGAGGTCCTATCCATCTATGATGCGGCCATGCGCTACCAGGCGGACGGGACGCCCCTCCTGGTGCTCGCCGGGAAAGAGTATG
>DASYVW010000327.1:0-2727 GCA_035936675.1 Gemmatimonadales bacterium | reverse complement strand
TCGGATATCCAATCCGCTCCGTTTTGCCCATCGCTCGAAGATCATGGAGACGGCCGTTCCGCCCATGGGACCTATGGGGGCTCTGCTCCGCAGGAACCCATAGCCCCATTATCCGGTTGCGGCTCATCCGTGTGAAGTGAGCTGAGCCGGTTCGGAGTAGGTCTTGCTGGAAGACGAGGCGGGCTGCGTTGCGGTGGTGAACCTCGGTGCCCGGCTTCTGGCAGCGGTTTCGATGCGGTATGTCATCTTCTCGCGCCGGATGAGCTTACGGTCGGGAGCGGGCAGAGAAGCGCTGGCCAGGACGGGCTCGGGCTTTGCATCGGTCGGGGCTTTTGCCGGGGGTGATTGGCGCCGCTCCTGCCGCTCCTTTGCGTCGAGTGCGGCGAACGCCTGCGGAAGCCGATCCATGGAGCCGCAGAGGAGGGAGACGTAGTCCGGATCGCGTAGGTTGAGGGCCAGAGCCGCCTCCGCCGGGAGATGCTCGAAGTCGTAGCCGAGCTTCTTGCGCCCGCTGCGTCGACGTTCCTGGTATTTGAGCAGGTCCCAGAAGTTCTCGAGCCCGTTGTTGGTCCGAGCGACCAGGCGGATGCCACCCCCGGTCTCCCCGGGCAGCGTCATCGCGTGTCCGAAAAGGGATGAGCCATGGCGCGCTATGTGGTCGAGCACGAGATCGATGGCCTCCCGGGTCTCCTGGGCTGGCCCCCGCTCAGGCCGCGTCTGCTGCAGATGTTCGGTAAGGTCCTCAAGCGCCTTCTTGATATCGAGAATCTCCTGCTGAGCCTTTACCGGGGAAATCTTTGGTGCGGCGGGAACGTTGAGGACTCGCGGCGCTCTCGGGGTCAAGCGCAGGGCCTGGCGCAGGGACTCAAAGAGTGTGACCCGTGTACGCAGGCGGGTGGCGACCCCCTGGAAAGGAACCTCGGCTGTGACCGGGTCGAGAACGCGGCAGAGCTTCTCGACGGCCTTCCGGACGCGATTATCAGAAGGAGGCGTTCGTAAGAACGAATCGGCTGCTCTTCTGACCTGGGTACAGCGGTCGAAGAGCTCGAGGTAGGGCTGATCATAGGGAAAAAGGTGGTACTCACCCTTTGCGCCGAAGTCCAGGACCCATTGGGTCATGGCCCGGACGATGGCCAGTCCGGCGTTCCCTGGGGGAAGCACATAGTCATGGGGCGAGGAATCCTGCCAGAGCTTGAGTGCATCGCGCGCCGGCTCGATGTCGGCTCCCAGGGTCCGTCCGAGGTCGCGCGCCAGGGTCCGCAGTGCGGGGCGAACCCCAAAGTGCTGGAAGAGCTGGCGGAGCTTCTGATGGGAGTCGTTCATCAGATCTTTGCCGATGTCGGCCAGGAAGTGCTGGTGGCAGCTCAAGATAGGAATCGGGTGCTCTCGGCCCAGGTTGAGCTCGTCCGAGGCCAGGCGCACCGCCTGACCCAGATCGCGCATGATGGCGCAGGGTGCACCGAAGCGCTCGACCATCTCTTGCAGGTGGGGCACGATGAGCTCCGCGCGCTCCGTGGGCAGGTGCCAGGCGCCCAGGACCCAGCCTTGCCATCCGGCCATGACGGCGAACAGGGTCCCGCGACCGTCCTCGGTGGTGGCGTCGATATGCATGGGCCATCCGCCCGAGCGAGCCAGGGCCTCCTTGAGTTGTGGGGCTCGTAGCTGGTGAAGTCGGTTTAGATAATAGAGGAATTGTTCCTGGAGAAAGCCGATCTCCGAGTCGGGTATCCGGAGTCCGTATTGCCCAAGGAGGGTGCCGCTGATTTCGGCACGCTGCTGACCCTGGAGGTAGCGCAGGCGTCCGATATGGACCATGAGGTCGTATCCGGTGGAGCTGTTGGGGATGAGTATCGACTGGAGGCCTTGCGGACGGTGAACAACGTGGGTGCCATTCTCCCATCGGCACTCGTTCGAGCAGACATGAATGATCTCCCGAGCTTTGACGGTGCCGTGGGCCAGGGTCCTGACCTCGCGGGAGACGGTCTTTTGAACGTGCACCGGGCCGTCGCACTTCTCACAGGCTTCGGGGGTCTCCCGAATGGTGATTTCGGGCGGAGCGAGCGAGAGGACGCGCCCCTTGAGCTCATCGGTGAGCTGGGAAGCCATGCGTCTGAGCTCGGAAAGCATGCTGAGCGTTACGTCCGCTTTTTTTTTAACCCGAAGCGCTCGAAGACCTGCTCGAGCTGCTCGACCGTCGCCGGAACCCCTCGCAGCACCAGCCGGGAAGCAAGCTCCTGGGGTGAGAGCAGCGGGCGCATCTGACTGGAAGCGATGATCTCCAGGAGGCTCTCGATGACCAACGTCGCCGGCAGTTCCTCTCGCAGCGCCTTCTCCCGGGCCAGAGCTAAACGCCGATTCTCGAGCTGGGTTTTGGCTGTTGCCTCATCCGCGCTCAGATAGAGCAGCCCACGTCCGGGGATGTACTCTCGCATGAGCAGCTTCTCTGCAGTGAGCGTGAGTAGGGTCGGGTAGACCGGGATATGCACGATGGGCTTGAACTCACGATAGAACAGGCCCAGGTCAGAGGCGCTGACGAGCGCGGGCAGGGTGGCTTTGAGGGTTCCGTGGCGGGAGAAGCCGATGCCCTGGTAGAACCACAGGCCGAAGGCATCGAAAGAGGGGATGTGAGGCAGGGTATAGAAACGCCGGGCGTGGGTGAAGCTGGTCAGGTATTCGATCTCTCCCAGGCGTCGGAAGAGGGTCGTCGGGGAGCGGGTCCCCAGGGTG
>DASYVW010000326.1:0-3214 GCA_035936675.1 Gemmatimonadales bacterium | reverse complement strand
GGGTAGGAGGTCTGGCCACCGCATTTCAGGACCTGGCGCTCAAGAGTGGAGCCCAGTGATGGATCTGAGCCTGTTCCTGCCGCCGCTGGTGGCCTGCCTGGTCATCGTGTCGATCCATTCGTATCTGGGGCTTCACGTGATCGCACGAGAAGTGATCTTCGTGGACCTTTCGCTGGCCCAGATGGCGGCCCTGGGGTCTACGGTGGCCATTCTGGCCGGAAGTCAGCCGGACTCACCCAGCGCCTTGCTCTACGCGCTGGGTTTCACCTCGATCGGCGCGGCCGTCTTCGCAATGACCCGGACAAATGAGAAGGGTTTGGTTCCGCAGGAAGCGATCATCGGTATCGTGTATGTCATGGCATCGGCCGCCGCCATTCTGGTGGCGGACCGTACCCCACGGGGCGGGGAGGCGATCAAGGACATCCTGGTGGGCAGCCTGCTCTGGGTCACCTGGCCGACCATCGGTCGACTGGCCGCCATCTACGCCGCACTCGGCCTTTTTCATTGGGCCCTGCGGAGCCGGTTCCTCACCATCTCGTTCAATCCCCAGACCGCAGTGGCCCGCGGCTGGCGGATCCGTTGGTGGGACTTCCTCTTCTATCTGTCGTTTGGAATTGTGATCACCTTCTCCGTACCTATTGCGGGCGTCCTGCTGGTGTTCTCCTTCCTCGTCGTGCCGGCCGCGATCGCCTTTCAGTTCACCCGCCGCCAGGGCCCCCTGGCCGCCATCGCCTGGAGCGCCGGCGCGCTCGCCTCGGCGGCCGGGCTCTGGGTCTCCTTCCACTACGATCTCCCGACCGGGCCGGTGGTGGTCTGCATGTTCGGAGTGGTGCTGTTGGCGGCGTACCTGTTGCGGCGCTACGCCTTCTCGGTGCGCCTCCACCCAGGGACGTAGGGAGGAGCCCGGAAGGTTGAACGCCGAAGCAGGTCGAGACGGGCGGCCACAATGTCGGCCAGGCGTTGGGCCCCGTCGACGTGGCTTTCAGTCCATGCGCAGGTCAGTGCCGCGGTGAACACCAGCGCGCCGTGCACCCGGCCGGCTACCCGCAGTGGAATGACCAGGCGGCTCTCTCCGGCGGCCTCTCCCACGACATAAGGCAACCCTCCGGAAAGGACCTGGGCCATGGCGGTTTCCGCGCCGGGCACCAGGACCGCGGATCGCCCACCGGGTTGAAGCACCACCACTCGATCGCTGTCCGTGAGTTTTAGGGCAAATGTCATCCTCTCGAACGGCAGGATACCGGCGCCTTCGAGCGCGATCAGACGAGTGGCCGCCGCTGCGTCCGTCATGGTCGCCAGCGCGCCGGCGATCTTGAGCAGCAGCTCGGCCGGCCCGGTAGCCGGAGATGGATCCGTGAGCAGCGCCTGCTGCTCCGAGACTCGCAGGAACTCCGCAATCTGGGGCAGGATCAGCCCGCCGAGCAAAACCAGCAGCTCCACATCCTCGGCCCCATAAAGATCCGGGCCGATGCTACCCACCATCAGGTAAACCGGGCTCTTTCCTCTGAGATTCAGCCGCGCGCCGGCAACGGCTCTGATGTCCGCACCTGCCGGCTCGGCGGCGGTGAGGAAACCCCTCGGCCACCGGTCATCCTCGTAAATGTCCGGGACCAGCAAGCGGCTTCGCGCGCCGAATATGCCGGCCACATCGAGGTGGTCCCGGCTGATCGCCAGCGATGGGTCCGCCCAGAGCGGTCCGCCCGAGTGCTCGCCCAGCCTGAAGTACTGCCCGCCGGATTCATCCGGCACCAGCAGCTCCATGTGTTCGTGCGGCAACAGCGGGGCGAGCCCGCTACCAATCGCGGCGATGAACCGTTGGGGTGTGTTGCCCTCGCGGTTGGCGCGGGCGACGGCTTCGAGGAGCCCGGCTATCCGTTCCTGCTGTCTGGACGTCGGCCCAGCCTCGTATGTCCACTGCCTGGCGATCCTCCCCAACATCGGCCCCACTCGCTGGGCGACGCATTGCAGCACGACCCGCTCCGCCGGTCCGTACCGTTCCGGCTGGAGATCCGCGACGAGCAGGAGGCCCACATCCCGCTTGCCGAACCGAATCGGCAGGCAGATCGCGGATGGGTATCCGGCATCGACGACGATCTCCTCCAACACGGAGAGTTGCTCGGGCTTGAGATAGGGTGAGGGAACGGGGACCACGAGATCGTCTTCGGCCAGCGCTGCTGGACCAACCAGAACGACACCACCCTGGATCGGGTACAGCCAGAGCCCCATGAGATCGTGGGGCACCTCGACCGCGAGCGTGTTCGACAACACCTCATGCCAGGTGGCGAGCGCCACGGCATCGACCTTTCCCTCGTCGACGCGAAGAATGGGAACGAGCGGCTCACTCCCATTGAAAGAGAGTGGGTCGTCTCCCGGCTCGACCTGGGCTCCGAGGGTCATGGTGCAAAGTTAGGCATGACGTATGCCCGCCGAGCCCGAAGCAGAACTGCTGAATGGGATGCGACTTAGATGAGATCAGTGCCTGGTTCGGGCCGGGAGCTCGGCCGCGCGGGTGGCGTCCTGCCGCGTCTCTTGCAGGTCGCTGGCTTCTAGAAGCGATAGAACTCAATGACTTGACATACCCCCACCCCCTACCTTAAGCTGCTCGGCAGAGTAGGCGGAGACTTTACGAACAGCGAAGGTGAGAGCCGTTTACCCCCTCTATGAGCACAGACTCAGCAACAATACCGGTTACGGGCATGACCTGCGCGGCGTGTAGTGCCCGGGTGCAGCGCACGCTCGAACGCACATCTGGCGTCCACGGCGCCAACGTCAACCTCATGACCGGCACGGCCACGGTCGATTACGATCCCCGCGCCGTTTCTCCCGACCTCCTGGTACATGCCATCCGCGAGACCGGCTACGGCGCCGAGCTTCCGTCGCTCACCCAGTCGGCCGAAGAGTCGGTCAATACCCAGGACGAGGCGCGCGCGGCCGAGATCGCCGATCTCCGCCGCAAGTTCGCGGTGAGTCTGGTCGCGGCTCTACTCGCGATGCTCTTCAGCATGGTGCTGGCGGAGCGGATGCCGGGCTCCATGGGCGATCCGCTGATGCGCGTGATGATGCCGCTGACAACGGCACTCCGGCGTGCGGCTCCGTGGGTTGACCGAGTGTCCTCCGCTGGATGGCGCTACCTGTTGCTTGGGCTCACGCTGCCGGTGGTGCTGTGGGCCGGAAGGCACTTCTACACCCGCGCCTGGGCCGCGTTCCGTCACGG
>DASYVW010000325.1:0-2245 GCA_035936675.1 Gemmatimonadales bacterium | reverse complement strand
ACCATCCCGATGCCGCAAGAGGAAATGGCGGCGATCACGGAGGAAGCGGTTCGCCGTTCGGCCATCACCGAGGCCTACATTCGCCACGTGATCACCCGCGGGGTGGGCGACCTCGGGCTGGACCCACGCAAATGTCCCAAGCCCTCGGTCGTCATCATCGTGGACACCATCAAGCTCTGGCCGGAGCAGGTGTACGAAGCGGGACTCAACGTGGTCACCGCCGGCACGCCGATTCCCCAGCGCGAGTCGCTCTCACCTCGGGTGAAGTCGCTCAATTATCTGGCCCACATTCTGGCCAAGATCGAGGGGATCCACGCCGGCGCCGATGAAGTATTGATGCTGGACAGCGCCGGATCGGTAGCGGAGGGCTCGGGACAGAATCTCTTCGTGGTGAAGGGCGGCCGGTTGCGGACCCCGCCTCCGTATGCTGGTATCCTCAAGGGCGTCACCCGGGACGTGGTCATCGAAATCGCGGCCCACGCGGGATATCCGGTGGAGGAATCCATTCTCAACCGGTACGACGTCTACACTGCCGATGAGGCCTTCTTTACCGGCACCGCGAGTGAGGTCGTCGCAATCCGGCAGGTGGATGGGCGGGTGATCGGCTCGGGCAAGGCCGGTCCGATTACTCGGGACATCCGCGCGCGCTTCCAGGCTCTCGTGCGGAGCTGATTACGCTCCTTTCGGTCGTCATTCCGACCCTCGACGAGGCGTCGCGTCTGCCCCGGCTCCTGCAAGACCTTGCTCCTCTTCCCATTCCTCACGAGATCATCGTCGCCGACGGCGGTTCCGCCGACGGTACCACGGAGCTGGCTGCCGCTCGAGGCTGCCGCGTACTCCAAACCGAGTCAGGGCGAGGACGTCAGCTCCGGGCCGGCGCGGCTGCGGCACTCGGCGAGTGGCTGCTGGTGCTCCACGCCGACGCGCGGGTGACCCCCGCAGCCCTGGCCGAAGCAGTCGCGGCGCTGGGAAATCACGAGGTGCAGTGTGCCTGCTGGCCGCTTGCGATCGAGGGCGAGGGTGCCTGGTATCGCGTCATCGAGCTCGGCGCCGCACTGCGCTGGCGCCTGTTCGGCCTGGCCTATGGAGACCAGGGTCTCTTGGTGCGACGCTCGCTCTACGAAGCGGCGGGAGGATATCCCGAGGTGGGGATCATGGAGGACGTGGTGCTGATTCGCCGCCTCGGTCGCCTGGCTCGCATCGATCGATTTCGCACGCCACTCTTGACCGACGCCCGGCGCTGGGCGCGGGAGGGACCGGTACGAGTGTCGTTCAGGAATGTCGCGCTGCTCTCGCTCTACCTCGCAGGCGCTCCGCCCGACCGGCTGGCGCGCTGGTACGCACCCGAGCCGCGTGACCGGTGATGCCGCCGCTCGCGGTCTTTCTCAAGGCACCCCGACTCGGCACGGTCAAGACCCGGCTCGCCGCCGAGATCGGCGAACGCCATGCGCTGCGGCTTTATCGGGTGCTGGCCGCGCGAACCCTCACTGCAGTGCGCGCAGCGGGTCTCGAGGCGATCATCTGGTACTCGCCCCCTGACGCACGCACCGAGATGGAGTTCTGGCTGGGAGATGCCTGGGAACTGCGTCCGCAAGTGACCGGAGATCTCGGCGCCCGGCTCGTCGCCGCGGCGCACGCGGTGCCGCGGGGGCATCCATGGGTTGCCATCGGGGCGGACTGTCCCGCTCTCACCGCTCCAATCCTGCGGGAGGCCTGTGCCCATCTCGAGCGTACCGGCCTCGTAATCGGACCGGCGTACGACGGCGGCTATTACCTCATCGGCGGGCGCACGCCGCTGCCCGATATCTTCACCGGAATGCCGTGGGGCACCGACCGCGTCCTGACCGAGACTCGCGCGAGACTCACTCGCATCAGCGCCGCGTGGCACGAGCTTCCCACCCTGCGCGACGTCGATACGGCGGATGACGCGCGCGCCGAAGGACTCTTGACCTGATTCTGGAGACACAACGATGCCATGGCGAGTCCTCGAGCACGCCGATCAGCGGTGGAACGTGTCGATCGCCGCAGAACGACGGCCCAACTCACCACAGTGGAATCTGGTCTTCTCCTTCCGGGGCACCGAGCCTGGCCAGCGCTCGGTGTGGGCAGATTACCCTCTATCCTCGTCATCGAAAGCCGCACTGTTCGTCCGGGCGGACCGCATTTCCGACCATGATCTCATCGCGCTTCTCGTCTCGCGCCTGGGCTAGGGGTGGCATGGGCTTTGCCTTGCTGACACCTTGAT
>DASYVW010000324.1:0-1700 GCA_035936675.1 Gemmatimonadales bacterium | reverse complement strand
CGACAAGATTACTACCGGTGCGGGGAATGACATCGAACGGGCCACCGGGCTGGCCCGCCGGATGGTCACCCAGTTCGGCATGAGTGAGCGGATCGGACCGCTCGCCGTGGGAGACAAGGAACAGGAGATCTTCCTGGGCCGTGAGTTCGCCCAGCGGCGGGAGATTTCCGAGCGCACCGCACAGATGGTGGACGATGAGGTGAAGCGGTTGATCGACGAGGCCTACGCGCGGGCCACGACGATTCTGGGCGAAAACCGCGAACTGCTCGACCGCATCGCCCAGGCGCTGCTCGACCGTGAGACGATCGACCGCGAGGACCTGGACCGGCTGGTTAAGAACCAGCCACTTCCGCCGCGGACTCTCCCGCCCGCCGAGCCGGCCGTCGCACCGAGCAATACCGCGTCGAAGCCGGGCGCTACTCCGGCCCGGGCACCGATCCTCGGAGCGCCACCGGCTGAACCCGCCGGCGCGTGAATGTTACGCCGCTGGCGCTCCACTCCCCCCGGGCGGTGCGCGACGCGCTCCGTTGTCACGGGTGGGATGAAACGCTGGCGGATACCGCCGCCGATTCGCTCAACACGGTCGCGTTTCATCTGACCGGACTGGACCAGGATGCCCTCGAGGCCCTGGTCCCGTTCGCAGGTGGCCTAGGTCTGGAGGTTCTTACCGGCGATTCGTGGGCGATCCTCGCCGGCAGCCGCTCCCGGGTGAGCGCACTGGCCCGGCCCTGGACGGTGCCCAAGCCACTCGCCCAGGTGGCCGCCGGTATCGGCCGGGCCATGCCTGGGGAGACCTCCGGGCACTGGCAGACCGCCCGCGGGTCGCTCTCACTCGACCAGCCTGTCCTCGTCGGCATACTCAACGTCACTCCCGATAGCTTCAGCGATGGTGGCCGCTTTGCGGGCACCGATGCAGCGGTCGCGCATGCCGGGGAGCTGGTGCGTGCCGGCGCGATGATGATTGATGTCGGTGGAGAGTCCACCCGGCCTGGACGCACGGTGGAAGTCCCCGCTGCTGAGGAGCTCCGGCGGGTGATCCCGGTGATCGAAGCGGTGGTACGAGAGCACCCCTCGGTTTTCGTGTCGATCGACACCGTGAAGGCGGCTGTGGCCCGCGCCGCGCTCGGCGCCGGCGCCGCGGTGGTGAATGACGTCTCGGCGCTTCGGCTCGACTCTGCAATGGCGGCAACGATTGCAGCAGCGGGGGCAGGCGTCGTGCTGATGCATTCGCGCGGCTCCATTCTCGAGGTCGCGTCGTATACCCATGCCGATTATGCGGGCGACGTGGTCGGGGGCGTGTTAAGTGAGCTGCGCGCGGCGCTCGATCGGGCCGCAGCCGGCGGAGTTGGCCCCGACGCAACCGTCATCGATCCGGGGTTCGGCTTTTCCAAGACCGTGGAGCAGAACACGGTCCTCTTCGATCAGCTCGCCGTGCTGGAGGCGCTCGGCCGTCCCATCCTGGTGGGCCCTTCGCGTAAGCGCTTTCTGGGCTCTGTCACGGGGTTGCCGGTGGAGGAGCGCGACCGCGCCACGGCGCTTGCCTGCGCTCTTGCCTATGAGCGGGGCGCCCGACTCTTCCGTGTCCATGATGTCGCCGCTGCGCGTGAGGCGTTGAGCCTGGCCCGAGCGGTGGGAGGCATGCCCTGACGCCACCGAGGTACGGCGAAGTCGGCGGTGCCCGTCCGCCCTACTGGGCCGCG
>DASYVW010000323.1:0-6285 GCA_035936675.1 Gemmatimonadales bacterium | reverse complement strand
CTTGGTGCGTCCTGCTTCCTCGCTTCCCCGCCCTGCGTCCCCGCTTCCCCGCTTCGCACCCGCCCAGAGGGCGCCCGTCCCGCCGTTATCACCTGCTCGAGATCCACGGTCCGGTCCATCATCGCCCAGCGGAGCAGCAGCGTTTCCACCACCAGCCGAGGGCTCACGCTGCGCCTGATTCCGGTCTCATTATCCGCGAGAAGCCTCAGCATCCGGAGCACGTCTCCCGCGTCCAGCCGGTCACGGTAGCGCTCGAGAGTCGCACGCAACGCCTCGGTCAGACCCTCGGGCTCCGCACCGACCTGCAGCATGAGCAGCCCGCGAAATACGTCCGCCACCCCGCCGATGAACTCGGCGAGGTCCACTCCGGCCTCCATCAGGCGATCGAGCAAGGCGAAGACACCGGCTGGGCGGCGCTCCGCGACCAGCTGCAGCACTTCCTCGTAGAGCTCCTCATGCACCAAGCCGAGCACCTCGCGCACCCGCTCAGCGGTGACGGCACCCTCGCCGAAGCTGAGGCATTGGTCCAGGACGGAGAGCGCGTCCCGCATCCCACCGTCGGCGTGGCGGGCGATCAGGGTGAGGGCATCGTCATCGGCCTGAAGCTGTTCGGCCGCCAGCACCTGCCGGAGCCGATCGCGGATGGCAGCCGGACCGATGCGGCGAAAGTCGAACCGCTGCAAGCGGGACATGACGGGGGCCGCCGCGGCCGCGATCTTCTGGGGTTCGGTCGTGGCGAACACGAACACGACACCGGGAGGCGGCTCCTCGAGGATCTTGAGCAGCGCGTTCCACGCCTCCCGGGTCAGCATGTGGGCCTCGTCCACGATGTAGACCTTGTGGTGCCCCTCCCTCGACGCCGCGTACATGGCCCGCTCACGCAGGTCGCGAGCATCATCGACGCCCCGGTTGCTGGCGGCGTCGATCTCGACCACGTCGAGGTCGGCCGATCCGTTCCACACCCGGAGGCAGTTCTCACATTCCCCGCAGGGTTCGCCCGAGGGCTCTCGTTGCGGGCAGTTGAGCGCCATGGCCAGGATGCGCGCGGCCGTAGTCTTCCCCACGCCCCGGGGCCCGGTGAGCAAATAGCCGTGGCCAACCCGCCCGCGGGATACCGCGCCCCGGAGGACGGCCGCGACGTGGTCCTGTACCAGGAGATCGGCAAAGCGCTTGGGGCGATATCGGCGAGCGAGGGCGATCATTATATAGGCGGGGCGGGTGCCCTCTGGGCGGATGGGCAGATGGGCAGCGGGGCAGTAAAGACCCCTGCCCCGCTAAAAAAGAAAAGTGCCTCAGGCACCCCGAAGCAACACCGGACATCGCTTAGCGCTGCTACCGGCGAGGTCCTGACGCGGTTCACGCGCCGGCGCCCTTCGGACCTGAGGCACCAGTAATATAACCCAGCCAGGGGCGGCAGGAAACCGCCGACTCAACGATGCGGGGCGAGGTTGGAGTTGTAAATGTCCACCACGTATTTCCAGGTTCCATCCGGCTGCTTCTTGAGAATATCCACGAATTTTCCTTCATCCGCGATCCCGGGCGCACTCTTTGACTTCGGCACCGCGGTGAACCGATAGTGTCCCATATCGTAGGCCAGGTCGCCGCGCCCTTCGATGATGTCGGGAGAAATCTCGAACGTCACGGTGTAAGCATCGAGCAGGCCGCCCCAGAAGGCCCGGATTGCAGCGCGACCCCGCTGGACCGGAAGGCCGGGCGAAAGCAGCAAGGCGTCGCCGGCGTACACCGCAGCGACGGCCGTGGCATCGCCGGCGTTGACCGCAGCCTGGAAGGCCGAATCCGCGGCAGCGATCCCCGTTGAGTCGCTCGCCGAGAGCGCCGCCGGTGCGTCCCCACCGCTTGCCACCGGCCCACGGCTTCCGGGTCGGCAGGCCGACATGCCCACGGCCATCACAACCACAAACCTCGCACTACGGCAAAGCTCGAGCACAGCTGCCTCCATTGAAGTGACCGTCGAGTTGAGCTCAGCCGAGAATGGCGCGCTGACGCTGCTGCATCTTGCGCAGCTCCCACGTCTCCGCCACCACCGCACCGAGCAGGAAAACGATCGCGGTATAGTACACCCACAGAATGAACAGCACCGCCGCACCCAGATTGGCATCTCCGCCTTGCGACTCGAAGGAGGCGAAGTTGGCGAGGTACAGGCCGTACAGCCGCTTGGCGACCTCGAAGAGCACGGCCGTGAAGATCGAGGCCAGTAGCCCGGTGCTCCAGGGGAGCCGGCGCACCGAGGCATACCGGTAGGTCACGTAAAAGAGGGACACGGAAAAGGCGAAGGCGAGCAGCTCAGCAACCAGGCGGCCGAGGGTGGAGAGGAAGAAAGCGAGCTGGGGAACGCTGGCCGCGCCCCGCGCCTGGAGAATCGCGAGTCCGGTCGTGAGCAGGGTATTGGCCAGGAACAGGATGACGGTGCCCACGACCATGAATGAATCGCGGATCTTGGCCAGGAGGTACAGCAGGAGAAACGATTTCGGCCGGGGCGGCCGTACCGACACGTCGTAGATGTCGTTGAGCGAGGTCCGGATGCCGGCGAAGAGACGGGTACTGAACCAGAGGAAAGCCGGCGCGGCGTACACCGAGAGCTTTCCCCGGTGCTCGGTGATGCCGGTCAGCAGCCGCTCGATGACGCCGAAAGGATCCTGGCCCGGCAATGCCGAGTGGGGGGGCAGGAAGCGATGGAACAGGGTGAGGGTATCGGCCTCGGGCCCTTGGGTCACTGCCTGCGCCAGGTGGGTCAGGCCGATCAGCAGCAGCAGGACGAACGGCACCGCCGCCAGCAGCGCGTCGAAGGTCAGGGCACTTGCGAGGAACGGAATGTTGTCTTCGTCGGCCGCCTGCAACGTGCGGCGAATGAAGCCGGCGGGTGAATGGTGCCACCCGCCCGGCCGAACGCCGCTCAGGCGAGCGGCTCCTCGAGATCAGCAGGCGCCCGTCGCCGTGCGCGCGCGTCCGCCAGCCGCCGTTCCAGCTCCTCTCGGGGCGACGACCTGGGGCTGCGGCCCTGGAAGCCGTGGGCCTCGAGGTCGCCCTCGTTTTCCTCGTCCTCGTCCTCGTCCATGACGCCTTCCAGCGAGTCCTTGGCGCCGCCGAACTGCTGGGTGATCTCGTCCAGTTTTTCCTCGGTCATGGCGCGGAACTTCCACAGCTTGCGCTGGAGATTGCGACGGGTCTCTTCGCCGGTGCTCGGCGCGTAGAGCAGCGCCACCCCGGCGCCGAGCAGCGCGCCCCAGAAGAGCCATTTGGCAGACGAGTCGCCTCCCCGCTCCACGTATACGACTTCCCTATGCTGATTGCGACGCATGCGGTTCCTCCTATTCCCCGGCATCCGGGTCGTCGGCCGCCGCAACCAGCACCGGCTTGAGCGCCGCATGATGCTGTATGGGGGCCTGGATGAATCGGTGTACCTGGTCCTCCGTGCCGTTCACGTTCAGCTGCTCGAACAGGAATGCAAAGGTCCTCTCCAGATCGGCCGCGATGGCGCTGCGCACGTCCTCCGACATCGACCACAGATCGCGCTTGAACGGGCCGATCGCCTTTTTGCGCGCCTTATAGTAGAACTGCTCGTTGGTGTCTCCGCTCTTGCGCTCACCCGCGGCATTCTCGTCCAGCCAGGTGCGCATCCGCTCTCTCAGATCGGCCGGGAGTCTCGGGTGATCGAACACGATGTTCTGGAAGTTGGTCGCGAGGTGGATCTCGGCGGTCTCGATTCGGGGGAAGTTCCCAAAGGCATTGGAGGGGAGTGTGCTGGCCCCGTGCTGCACGGCCCCAGCCAGCTCATATTCCTCTCGAGCCACCTTCGAGAGGGCGGCCAGGGCCTGGAGGTCCAGCTTCACGTCCGCGATGCTCCCATCGGGAAGCACCACACCTCCGTGGGAGGTGCCGGTCTGGACCGAGATCTTGCTGATGCCGGCCTGCCCGCCGCCAGCGGCAAGGCTCTGATTGTAGCCCTGCATGAAGGCGTGCAGCTCCTCCACTGTGCTGTTCTTCATACCGACCTCGCCGATCTCCGCGCCGACGGAAACGGTCACTCCCTCCGGCTCGAGCCCTCGGATGAAACGGGTGATGTCGGCGGCGCGCTCGTAGTTGGTCTGTTGCTGCTCCGACAGGGTCGGCCGGGAAAGATCTACCAGCGTGGAGGTGTCCACGTCGATGTTGTAGAAGCCCGCACCGACCTCCTCGGCGATGAGCTTCTTCACCTCACCGACCTCTCCCTCCGGATCTGCCTGGTACTTCTTGTGGTTCACCTGGCAGTGGTCGCCCTGAATGAAGAGCGGGAGGGTGTAGCCTTCGCGGAGCGCGGCGGCGATCATCACCGACACGTACTCGGCCGGACGCTGCTCAGTATAGGCGATCTCCGACCGGGCGATCTCCAGGATGATAGCGCCGGCCTTGCGGACCCGGGCGGCACGGAAGATTGCCCTGGCGGTGTCGTACGCGAGCATCCGCACGTTCATGGCCGGCACAGTGAAGCCACCACACTCGCCTCGCCCCCGGGCCAGGTACAGATCGTTGATCGAGGCCGGCCGGGCCCCGGTCACCTGCCCCAGCTCCCAGAGAAGCCACCGTGCCGCCTCGCGCTCACCGGCGGAGCCGAATACGGCCTGCCAGGCCAGCCGGTCGGTGGCCACGGAGCGCAGCTTTGACGGGTCCCGCACCTTGAACCCACCCGGCACCTGACTGACCGCACCATCGTACAGATCTACCACTCGCTGGATTGCATCTGCCATGCCGGTCCATCCTCTTGGAAAATCTTGGCCTGGGGCTGTTTGCGAAAGGTAGGGCTGGAGCTGGAGAGCGTCAAACGGGCGCAGGATCAGACCACGTCGCTCGAGGACTGATCGCGCTCTTCCGCCACATACCCGGGCCGGCCCATCGCGGCGTAGGTGAGTCGCTTTCCCAGCTCCACACCGGGCTGATCGAACGGGTCGATGCCGTACCAGGCACCCGCGTACCCCGTGGCGAGCTGGAAGAACATGATGGCCTCTCCCAACGTTTCCGCCGACAGATCGGGGAACCGGAGAGTGCAATTCATTCGCCCCATCTGGGCCAACGCGGCCGAGGTGGCCTGGTACTCCGCCCGGAGCAGCTCTCCCAGGGTATGGCCGGGTAAGTACGCCAGGTCGGGAGGAAGCGCCTCCGGAAGGTCGGGCTCATTCGGTATCGTCACGTCCACGCCGAAGTCCTCGACGCTGA
This sequence comes from Gemmatimonadales bacterium, assembly GCA_035936675.1. Classification (GTDB taxonomy): domain Bacteria; phylum Gemmatimonadota; class Gemmatimonadetes; order Gemmatimonadales; family GWC2-71-9; genus CAVVWJ01. The sequence goes on along the minus strand of DASYVW010000323.1, from coordinate 1,074 downwards.
CGAAGGTGATCACCTTGTCGAACGGACCTTCCATGAACAGCTGCACCTGGCTGTGCTGGTCGGTGGCGCCCACCGCGGCAACCGGAGTGGGTCCGAGATGAACGACCTTGCCGTTCCGATCGACCCGCTTCCCCAGGCTTTCGGCCCACAACTGCCGGTACCACTCGGCGAACTCCCGCAGCCGATCGGTGTACGGCATCAGCACGTGCACCCGGGCACCCAGGGTGATGTCGGCCGACCAGTGCAGGGCAGCATAGAGTGCGGGCGGGTTCTGGAGCAGGTCGTCTGATTCCGAGCGCTCCAGCGCTCGACGGGCGCCAGACAACAGCCCATCGACATCGATGCCGACCAGCGCCGCCGGCAGGAGTCCTACGGGCGAGAGGACACTGAATCTGCCGCCGACACCCGCGGGTACGTCGAGTGTGGGGACGTGATCGCGCCGGGCCAGCTCCCGTAGCGCTCCCCGGTTCGGGTCCGTAGTGAACACCAGGTGGCGGTCCGCCGCCTGCCCGAGCGCCTTTTCCAGCCAGGCGCGCACCACGAGGTACTGCGCCATCGTCTCGGCCGTCCCCCCGGACTTGCTGATCACGTTTACCAGCACGCGCCGGGGATCGATTCGCTCCAGTGCCGCCGCCACCGAGGTGGGATCGACGTTCTCCAGGACCGTCAGCCGGGGAAAGAATTCCCTTCCCTCGTCGTCCCACTCGTTCCATCCCGGCCGCCGGAGCGCGTTGAGCAGTGCCTTGGTACCCAGCGCAGACCCACCGATGCCCAACACCAATACGTGATCGTGCGCCTGGCCGAGCCCTTCGGCGAACGTCTTGATGGCGCGCACGGTAGGGCCCTGGTCGACCAGTCCGTAGAAGCCGTACTCCCCGGCTGCTCGGCGGCTTTGCACTTCCTGACGGACCTGGGTAAATCGCCGGGCCAGATTGGCCAGTTGCTCGCGGGGGAGACCATGCTCGCCATCGAGGGCGTCGCGAAGCATGCGCCCGTAGGCCAGCCGGATCATGCTACCTCCACCGTCAATCCGTCATATGCGGGCAGGATGCCAGTCGGGAGCTTGGCCTCCAG
>DASYVW010000322.1:0-1777 GCA_035936675.1 Gemmatimonadales bacterium | reverse complement strand
GGCATGGCTCATGTTTCGAAGGCTCGGCGCCCAGTATGTGCTGCCAGTGCACCACTCGACGTTCCGTCTGAGCCGTGAGCCGGTAGACGAGCCCATCCGACGCTTCCTCGCTGTGGCCGGTGAGGAGCGCTGGCGGGTGGTTGCCACGGAGGTCGGGGCTACCTGGTCTCTCCCTGCCCCGTAGTTCGGCCGGGTCTTTCTGGGCCGGTTTCGCCGGCCCTTGCGAATACATGTTATAACAGCTATTATTGGTTATGCCCGGACGCCTGCAGGCCGAGATCAAGCAAAACAAGCCCTTTCCTCACCCCACGGCTGAGGCACTGCTGAGCATCCTCCGGACCGCGGCGGTCCTCGAGCACCACCTGGGCGAAGGGCTCAAACCCTACCGAATAACCACGACGCAATACAACGTGCTTCGGATCCTTCGGGGGGCGGGGCAGAACGGTATGTGCGGCCGAGAAGTGGCCGAGCGGCTAGTCTCGAGGGTGCCCGATGTGTCGCGTCTGCTCGATCGAATGGAGGAGTTGGGTCTCATCAAGCGCGATCGGGATCCGGAGGACAGGAGGCACGTCACGGCCCGGATCACGGAGAAGGGCCTGGCTGTGCTGGAGCAGGCCACTCCGGAGCTGGAGGCCCTCGTGCGCAGGCGGTTCAGTCGGCTCGATCCGGAGGGACTACAGCGCCTTATAGCTGCCTTGGAGGATGTCCGGAGCGTGGGGTGAACCTTTCGGGCAAAACATATGTTATGACAGGCAGTGTTACAACCTTTAATGGAGCCCTTTATGGACAACCTCGTTGATGCCAACGCCGGCCTGTTGATCGCTCGGTTAATTCTGGGAACCCTCATTGCTGCCCACGGCTCCCAGAAGCTGTTTGGCTGGCTCGGCGGATATGGTCTTGCCGGCACCGGTGGGTTTTTTGAGCAACTCGGTTTTCGTCCGGGACGCACCTTTGCGGCCGCGGCGTCGGTCAGTGAGATCGCAGCTGGGGTCCTGCTCGTGCTGGGTTTCCTCGGCCCGATCGGCCCTGCGCTGCTGCTTTCCGTCATGATCGTGGCTGCGGTGAGCGTGCACTGGAATCACGGTCTGTTTGCGGCCACTAATGGGATCGAGGTGCCCCTGCTCTACGCAACCGGTGGCTTGACGCTGGCGCTCACAGGGCCGGGGGCCTACTCGCTGGATGCTATCCTGGGCCTGGACCGGCTGTGGAGTCCGGGGCTGGAATGGGCTGTTCTCGGTGCCGGCGTGCTGGCGGCCGTGGCCAACCTTGCAGCTCGGCGCCCGGCGCCGAGCGTTGCGAAAGCCTGATGCAGGAAATTCAAAGCCCCCGACAGTTGATCGGGGGCTTCGAATAAGTAGCCAAGTACGATGGGGTGTGGCGGCGTTATCAGTTCGCCGGCTACTCCACCGTCACCGACTTGGCCAGGTTCCGCGGCTGGTCGACGTTGCAGCCTCGACTTACCGCGACGTAATACGAAAGCAGCTGCAGCGGGATGCTGGTCAGGATCGGGGTGAGAAGATCGAGCGTCACCGGAATGGTGAACGTGGCGTCCGCCAGCCGCTGGATCTCGGTGTCGCCCTCGTTGATGAGCGCGATGACCTTCCCCCCTCGGGCTTTCACTTCCTCGATATTCGACACGATCTTCGAATGCACCGCATCGCGCGGGGCGATGAATACGACCGGCATGTTCTCGTCGATCAGCGCGATGGGGCCGTGCTTCATCTCGGCCGCGGGATACCCCTCGGCATGGATATAAGAGATTTCCTTCAGCTTGAGT
>DASYVW010000321.1:0-2550 GCA_035936675.1 Gemmatimonadales bacterium | reverse complement strand
CACGTAGTCGCAGGCCTCTTTGTACTTGACGCACGCGAGATACGGCCCGAAGCGGCCGGTCCGAAGCTCGATCGGCGAGCCGCACTTGGGGCAGCGTTCCTTGGCCAGCTCCTCCGGTTTGAGCCCGTGCGCATCGGCGACAAGTGCATTCAGGTCCACGGCGTTCAACGCTTTGACGAAGGGGCCGTAAAAGTCCGTGAGCACCCGCTGCCACTTGAGCTCCCCATCCTCGATCCGGTCCAGCTCGTCTTCCATTTCGGAGGTGAACTCGACGTTGAAGATGTCGGGGAACTTGCCGATCATGATCTTCTCGACGGTTTCGCCCAGGTCCGTGGGAAAGAAGCGCCGCTGATCCACCCGGACATACTCGCGGGCAGACAGGGTCGAGATGATGGCGCTGTAGGTGGACGGGCGGCCGATGCCCAGACGCTCCAGCTCCTTGACCAGGCTGGCCTCCGAAAAGCGCGGTGGCGGCTCGGTAAAGTGCTGCGAGGGGGTGATCTCCCTGACCTCCACCCGGTCTCCCGCGACCAGCGGCGGAATGGGTGGGAGATCGTCCATGGTCTTTCCCTCTTCCTTCTCCCGCCCTTCGGTGTAGAGCACGTGGTATCCGTCGAACACGAGCACCGATCCCGACGCGCGGAAGAGATACTCGCCCAGATCGAAGTCCACGATGGTCATGTCGTAGACGGCCGGCGTCATCTGCGAGGCGACGAACCGCTGCCAGATCAGCTGATAGAGGCGGTATTGATCGGACTCGAGATGGGGTTGTACGTCCTCGGGGCGGAGGCTGACATCGGTGGGCCGGATGGCCTCGTGGGCGCCCTGCACCCTGGCGTTCTTCTTGGCGCTGTAGCGGTTCGGCTCTTCGGGCAGATACGGCTTCGCGTAGTTCTTCTTGATGAAGCCTCGTACCGACGCAATGGCCGTGTCGGACACCTGGGGGGAGTCGGTTCGCATGTAGGTGATGAGACCGACCGGGCCATCCCGGCCGACATCCATGCCTTCATACAGATCCTGCGCCGTACGCATGGTGCGCCGGGAAGAGAAGCCGAGCTTCTTGGCCGCTTCCTGCTGCAGCGTGCTGGTGGTAAACGGCGCGCCCGGGTTCTTCCTCCGGTTGCGCTTCTCCACCTTGGAGACGATGAAGGGCCTGTTCCGTACGGCATCGACCACCGCGGTGGCATCGGCCTCGGTATGGAGCTCGGGCTTGTGCCCAGCCACCTTGGCCAACGCGGCCTCGAAGGTCTGGCCATCCTTGGCGCAGAGGGCCTCGATCGTCCAGTACTCCTCGGGCTTAAAGGCCCGAATCTCCCGCTCCCGCTCCACGATCATCCTGAGCGCCACAGTCTGAACCCGGCCGGCGGAAAGGCCGGTCTTGATGCTCTTCCATAGAATGGGGCTGGCCTTGTAGCCGACCAACCGATCGAGAATCCGACGGGCCTGCTGGGCGTCCACCTTCCGGTCGTCGATCTGGCCCGGGTCCTTGAGCGCCTCCTGGATGGCGGCTTTGGTAATCTCGTGGAAGAGGATGCGGTGGGTGGGAACCACTGCCTTCAGCTGGTCGGCCACATGCCAGGCGATGGCTTCGCCCTCGCGATCGGGGTCGGTGGCGAGGTAGATGACCGAGGCGCCCTTGGCTGCCTTCTTGAGCTCCGAGAGGGTCTTGGTTTTGCCCTTGATGGTCACGTACTTCGGCTCGAAGCCGTTATCCACGTCCACGCCGAGCTCGCGGGTGGGCAGATCGCGCAGGTGCCCCACGGTCGCCCTCACGTCGTAGCCCGAGCCGAGATACTTCCCGATTGTCTTGGCCTTGGTGGGCGACTCGACGATTACCAGCGCAGGCCTCCGGCCACGCCCACCGGGGCCCGCGCCGTTGGCGCTGGGTCCGCCGGGCTTGGCCTTGGCGCTCTTCACGCTCTTGGGCGCACCCGCGGTTTTCTTCGCGGCTTTTACCGTCCGCTTCGGTCGTGTCGCCATAAATCCAGTGTAGCTGCTCCGATCATCAAATGGTCAAGGCGAGAGGTAACAAAAAACCCGCACATCCCGCAAATGCAAGCTCATCAGGCAGATCCCTACGGCACCCCTACCAACCAGCATGTCGCCGTGCCAGTTCCACGACCTCACGGGCAACGGCCTCGGCGGCAGTACTGTCGGCCTGCACCCGCTGGTGGGCCAAAAGGTAGAAGGGCTCTCGTTCCTGGAGCAGCGTACGCATTCGTTGCAACGGGTCCATGCCGGTCAGGAGGGGGCGGACCTCGCCTTCCTCGCTCCGCTTGGCAGCGGTTGACGGCTGGCACTGGAGATAGATAACCAGGCTCGTCGTCTTGGCGGCCTCGAGCTCGCCGGGCTGTGCGGCCCAGCCCCCGCCCGGCACGATGACGCCCGGCGCTCCGGCCTGGGCGGCCTTGACCGCATCCCGCTCCATCTCCCGGAACCGCACCTCGCCGACCATGCCGAAGATCTGCACCGCGGGCATACCCATCTCCCGCACCAGCAGGCCATCGATGTCGATCACGGAAGCGCCGAGCGCCTGGGCCACAAGACGGC
>DASYVW010000320.1:0-6182 GCA_035936675.1 Gemmatimonadales bacterium | reverse complement strand
TCCAGGATGGCGCGGTTCCGGTTGATGAACGCGGCGTCGAGCATATAGCGCACGACCATCGGGAATGCCAGGCCAATCAACGCGCTGGCCACCAGCGTCAGCGTGGCCAGTCCCAGCATGCCCCGGAATTGGCGTACCCGGGGCCAGAGACGGACCAGACGCCCGGGCCGTGGGAGCCGGCGTTTCGGGGGGGCCGCGTCAGTCATCGTCGCCCAGCGATGCTTTGTGGGAGGAGATTCAGTGGCCGTAGTGGCCGCCCGCGGGGGTCGCCAGCTCCTGCTCCGGCTGATCCAGGATGAGCACCGGTGCCGGCGCCACGCCGTGGCCGAACGGGAGCGCGTGATCGATGCCCATCGCCACGAAGAGGAGAGCCAGATACAGCAGCGAGTAACGGTACATGCGCCAGGCGGTCGGGGTGGTGGACTGCTCCCTCCGGAGCTGGATACAGTACCAGAGCAGTCGCGCGCCGAGCAGCGCCGCTGCAACCGCGTAGAATATGCCGAACGCACCGAAGAAGGCGGGCATCAGCGTGAGCGGCAGCAGGATCAGGGTGTAGGCCAGCATCTCGAACTTGGTGCGTTGCTCGCCGCGCACCACGGGCATCATCGGTACCCCGGCCTTGGCGTACTCCCCCTGCTTGATCAACGCCAGGGCCCAGAAGTGCGGGGGAGTCCAATAGAAGATGATGGCGAAGAGATAAATCGCGGCCAGGTCCAGGTGTCCGGTCACCGCCGTCCAACCCACCAGCGGCGGAAACGCGCCGGCCGCCCCGCCGATCACGATGTTCTGAGGGCTGGTTCGCTTGAGCCATATGGTATAGACGAAGACGTAGAAGAGCAGCCCGCCGAGTGCGAGCCAGCCACTGAGCGGGTTGACGAGGTACCAGAATATGGCAAAGGCCACGACGCCGAGGCCAATGCCGAAGGCCAGGCCGGCCCCTGGCCTGATCCTTCCGGCCGGGATGGGGCGAAGCCGGGTGCGGCTCATCTTGCAGTCGATGTCCCGGTCGAACCACATGTTGATGGCGTTGGCGCCGCCGGCCATCAAGTAGCCACCCAGGATTACCCAGAAGACGAGCGATGCAGATGGAAGCCCAGCCGGCGTGATGAACATCGGCGCCACCGTGGTCACCAGCAGGAGTGAGATGATCCGGGGCTTCGTGAGAGCGACCAGATCGCCCAGCAGCGATGGTGTCCGGGGCTGGGCCTGGCTGGGCTCCGGTGCCGGCGCGTGCGTGTGGGCGGAGTGAAAGGCCAACAGCACCACCGCGGCCCAGAGCAAGGTGCCGACCAGCAGGTGAGCGGCCCGCAAGCCTGGAGGCAGGAGCCCGAGCACCATGGTCGCACCCACCCCGATCTGAGTCAGAGCGATCGCCAGGACGACTGCGGCGTAACGGCCGAGCCGCCGCTCATCCGGGCTGCGGCCGGACCTCAACCTGATGGTCAGAGCCAGCACCAGGCCCAGAAATACAAACGCGAGCATGCGATGGGCCCACGGCAGCGAGGCCAACGGCGCGGCAGGCGGGAGGACCGCACCGTTGCAAAGCGGGAAGCCCAGGCAGAGCAGGCCGGCGTGGAGGTTGGCGACGTTGGCCCCGACCAGGATGACCACAAAGCCGAGCGCGGCCGTTCCCAGGATCAACGAATGAGCGGAGTGTCTCGACCCCGGTATGGACGTGTTCTCGGCACGCAAAGCTGTCACCAGCAGCACCGCCAAAAGCACCATCGCGTTGGCGAGGTGGGTGATCACGATCCACGGCGGCAGGGAGAGCTTGACCGTGACGGCGCCGAGCAGCACCTGAGCCACCAGCAGCACCAGGGCGAGTGTCGCCGGGTTTCTCAGATGCGGTTCGGACCGATGACGGATCCACCCGACGGCTGCGATCGACAGCACGACTGCGCTGACCAGGGCCGCGGCCCACCGATGGCCGATCTCGATCATGGTAGGGAGGTCGAGCGGTGGGAACCACTGACCATGGCAGCGGGGCCAGTGGTCGCCACACCCCATGCCGGATCCGGTGATTCGAACCACCCCGCCGAGCACGATGAGGCCGAAGGCCAGGGCAGCTCCGGTCCAGGCAAGGCGACGAAGCAGCCGGGTGTGGTCTCGTTCTAGTGCGGTCATTTGGTGGCTATGGGCTATGGGCTATGGGCTGTGGGGCATAGCCCATAGCCCTCAACGAGCCAAAGAACGGGGTCTGATAGACCCTTGTCAAGGATATATTTGGCGATGCTCCCGGAACGCGACGCCTGGGGTGAGCGGCTTCCCCGGCACCTTGGGCTTTGGAGTGCGGTGGCGGTGCTCGTCGGCTCCACCATCGGGAGCGGCATTTTCCGCGTTCCAGCCACCGTCGCCGAGCGTCTCCAGTATCCCGGCCCGGTGTTCCTGGCCTGGGTCATCGGTGGGCTGGTGGCGCTCTTCGGTGCCCTGACCCTGGCCGAGCTGGGTGGTGCGCTGCCCCGCTCGGGCGGGGTCTTTGCCTACATCCTCGAAGGCTTTGGTCCACTACCGGCGTTTTTGTTCGGCTGGTCCGAGATTACGGTCATCCGGGCGTCCGCCCTGGGCGCCATCGCCACCATTTTCGCCGAATACCTGGGGTACTTCGTCCAGCTCACCCCGATGCAGGTTCGCTGGGCGGCGGCCGTGGCGGTCGTGGCCGTCGGGTTGCTGAACTATGTCGGCGTCAACCGGGCCGCGGTCATCATGAATCTGACCACGGTCGCCAAGTACACCGCGCTGGCCGCCCTGGTGCTCCTGGCGTTTACGGTGGGCGAGGGGAGCACGGCGCACTTCAGCCCGGTCTGGGGACCCAGCATCAACGTCTCGTTGATCGCCACCGCCCTCATCGCCATCATGTGGACCTACGACGGCTGGGCCGATCTCTCGTTCATCGGGGGAGAGGTGAAGAACCCCGGACGCACGCTGCCGATGGCGCTCATCATCGGGACCTCCGGCATCATCCTGATCTATCTCCTGCTCAACGTGGCCTATGTGTACCTGGTGCCGCTGCCTGACATGGCCAAGTCCCCCCTGATCGCCGCCACCGCGGCAGAGAAGATTCCGCTCCTGGGCCGCTTTGCCGGAGCAGCCATCTCCGGGGTCGTCATGCTCTCCTGTTTCAGCACGCTGATCGGCTCGATGATGACCGGCCCCCGGATCTTCTTTGCCATGGCCGACCGGGGCCTCTTCTTCCGGAGCATTGCGCGGGTCTCACCCCGTTACCAGAGCCCCTCAGTTGCCATCTGGCTGGCCACCGGGCTTGGCGTGGTGTACGTCCTGCTGAACGATTTCCAGCAGCTGGCGGACAAGTTCATTCTGGGCATCTGGCCCTTTTACGCGCTCGCTGTAGGGGCGGTGTTCGTGCTCCGGCGCACCCGTCCCGACCTGCCCCGGCCGTATCGGACGTGGGGATACCCGCTCGTACCTTTCCTCTTCTTGCTGGCATCGGTGGGCATGGTGGTGAACGCGCTGGTAACCGAACCCAGGGATACTGGAATCACCTTCGCCATCATCCTGGCCGGAGTGCCGGCCTATTTTGCTTGGAGAGCATGGTCTGCACGGAGTGGACAAGAAATAGCCGCAGATGAACGCAGATAAACGCAGATCGGCAACTACCGAGTCAGCTCGCTGGTGTGCTTTTGACCACATTTCCCGACTTCCGGAGTGCCAACGGAGTCGCTCGTGATGAGGAGCGATCCGTTTCTAATCCGTGTTATTCCGTGGTTAGTAGTTGCCGATCTGCGTCTATCTGCGTTCATCTGCGGCTAATTTCTCTTGCTGTACCCTAACCTCCAATGCGATATCGGCGGCCTGCACGCTGTGTGTTAACGCGCCAATCGAGATGTAGTCAGCGCCCGCCTCCGCATAAGCTCGGACGTTGGTCAGCGTGATCCCTCCCGTCGGCTCGATCTCGATGCCCGGTGAGAGTGCCCGGGCCCGCCTGCCCCAATCCCGCACGGTTTCCGGCCGCTGATTATCGACCAGCAGCCGAGTCGCCCCTGCTGCACAGGCGAGCTTCAACTGCTCGACTGATTCCACTTCCACATAGAGGGCAGTCACCCCCCTCTTCCTGGCCTCGGCCAGGGCCGGCCCCAGTCCCTCACTGCCCAACGCCTGCCAGTGATTGTCCTTGACCATGACCTCATGAGCCAGATCTACCCGATGGCGATGGCCGCCTCCGGCGATCACGGCTGCGACATCCAAGGCGCGGAGCCCGGGTGCGGTCTTCCGGGTGTGAAGAATCCGACAGCTGGTGCCCCGCACTGCATCGACGTATGCCCGCGTGGCGGACGCTATGCCGCAGGCTCGTTGGAGGAGGTTCAGCATCGGCCGCTCGGCTCGCAGGATAGCCGCAAGCTCTCCCCGGACCAGACCGACGGCCATGCCGGCCGCGGCGGTGCTCCCTTCTACATCCTGCCATTTAATCGTGCAGCGGCAGGCAAGCGCGACGGCATCGGCGAAGACGGTCCCTGCCAGAACTCCGCCGTCGCGATACTCGATCAAGCCTTCGGCTGTGGTTCCAGGGGGTACGGTGACGGCGGTGGTGATGTCCGTGCCGCCGTCCTCGGCCAGGGCAGCCGCGGCAATGCGCTCGATCTCGCGCCTGGGAGTCAAACCGGGCGCCTAACCGAGCGCCACCATGCGATCGATGGCTCTCCGGGCGCGGGCGGCAATATCGGGTGGGACCGTCACGTGATACTGGTCCAGGGCCAGCGAGTCCCGCACGCCAGGGAGGGTGATCGCCTTCATGAAGGCGCACACCGCCTCCGGGTCGGCCGGGATGAACTGCTTGTGCGGCGCGACCTGCTGCATGCGGTGCATGATCCCGGTCTCGGTGGCCACGATGAATCGCTGGGCCGGCCGCTCGGTGACCTTCCGGATCATCCCCTCGGTCGAGGCAATGTGCAGCCCCTGGGGGTCGATCTCGCCGAGTCCCATGCTGTAGATCAGCTGCCCGGCGCAGCCACACTCGGGGTGCACCAGCACCTCGGCATCGGGGTACGTGGCGCGTGCTTGGTTAAGCACCTCCGGCCGGATCCCTTTGTGCACGTGGCACTCCCCCATCCAGACCTCGATGCGGCGATCGGGCCGCATCCGCCGCACATGGCTGCCGAGGAAGAAGTCGGGCAGGAAGAGGATACCAACGTGCGCCGGAATGGCGTCGATGACGTCGAGCGCGTTGCCGCTGGTGCAGCAGTAGTCGAGCTCGGCTTTGACTTCGGCCGTGGTGTTGACGTAGCCGACCGCGATGTAACCGGGGAACTTGGCCTTCCAGCGGCGCACGTCTTCGGCCGTGATCGTGGCCGCGAGCGAGCACCCCGCACGCAGATCGGGCAGCAGCACCCGCTTCTTCGGCGAGAGAATGGCAGCGGTCTCGGCCATGAAGTGGACGCCGCAGAAGATGATGACGTCGGCCGGGGTCGCGGCCGCTTGCCGTGACAGGCCAAGCGAGTCACCGACGTAGTCGGCGACGTCCTGGACCTCAGGACGTTGATAGTTGTGTGCCAGCACGACCGCGTTCCGGGATTTCGCCAGCCGGCGGATCTCCGCCTGAAGGGCCTCGATCTGTTCGGGCGTCTCTCCGGACGCCTCGATGAGGGGAAGGTGGAGCGCGCTCATACCGCCTCCCGCTTCCGGGACGGCGGCGGATAGTCCGTCCTCCGATGGCCGCCGCGGCTCTCTCTCCGGCCTCGCGCCGCCTGGGTGATCAGTCCGGCCACGAGCAGCTGGTTATGCGTGCGCCACGCCGGGGGCGGCGTTGCGCCGGTGAGTCGCTCCAGCTCTCGCTCGGCCCGCAACAGCGATGACTCGCTCCGCTGAAGGCCGACATCGGCTGTCATGAGGTTCCGCATCTCCTGCCGGATGGGCTTGCACTCCGCATCGGCGCCGCTGTCCGGCTCACGATGAACCGGTCCCATAACGACCGGAGATGCGGGCGCGGAACCCAGCGCTTCCGTGAGGGCGCGACCCGCCCGGTCGGCAAACACCAGGCCTTCGAGCAACGAGTTCGACGCGAGCCGGTTGGCACCATGGACTCCGGTGCGGGCGACCTCGCCGACTGCCCAGAGTCCCGGCATGGTCGTTCGCCCCTCGAGATCGGTCTCGATTCCGCCCATGGCGTAGTGGAGAGCCGGCGCAACCGGAATCAGGTCCCGAGCCGGATCCAGGCCGCGCCGCGCCAG
>DASYVW010000319.1:0-3508 GCA_035936675.1 Gemmatimonadales bacterium | reverse complement strand
CCTCCGCCGGTGCGCATTGCAGTACGCGGCCGAGCTCCCGGCCAATGACATGCCGCATCCCCCCGACCTCGATGGTCACCAGATCATCGAACGGCTGGCGATCGACCACCGTGACTCGAACTCCGGGTCTCAGGCCGAGCGAAGCGATGTAGCGGAGCCGTTCCGGTTGGCTCTCGTGAACTCTGTGGATTTCCACGGTCTCCCCGATGGGGATCTCAGTCAGCGCCCTGCCGGCCAGCTCGTGAATGGAGCCGTCAGCCTCGGGAATCGGATCGCCGTGAGGATCGACTGCGGGGTTGCCGAGGGCCGCTGCCATCCGCTCGATCATCGTATCGGACACTGCGTGCTCCAGGCGTTCCGCTTCGGCGTGCACCGTATCCCAGGAGTAGCCCAGGAACTCGACGAGGTAGGCCTCGATCAGTCGGTGGCGCCGGACCATTCTCAAGGCCGCGCGCCGTCCCTCTTCGGTGAGCTGCACCCCGCGATAGGGGATGTGCTCCAGCAACCCATGCTCCGACAGCCGCTTGACCATGCCGGTGACTGAGGGGGCAGAGAGCGCAAGCAAGTGAGCGATCTCGCTGGTCGACGCTGGGCGGCCCTCGGGCGAGAGTTGGTAGATCGCCTTCAGGTAGTCTTCGACCGAACGGGTTAAGGTCTCGGACTGGAGGATCGGGCTCATGTTGATCCGTGATTTAGGCTGGCCTAAGGGTGTTGTAAGAACCTCCTAATGTCAAGCTAGTGGGATGCCAAAAGGTGCATCTGGTCAGTAACTTGGCCGCCCGCCCCGGCCAGCGGTACTGGGCCGCCACCAGCCAAGTACGCACCGGCAGGCCGGGCGGGTTAGGGGACGAACGTTTCCTAGCCGAGTTGTTGAAGGAGGCTCGTGATGATCCGCTCGGTCATGCCCCAGACAATCGCATTCTCGAGCTCGTAGGCTTGGACCAGGCGGGGATTGCCGGCGACATCCAGCCGGACTGGGTGGTGGGTGCCAGGGTGGACGAGATGGTCGATCGTGACCCAGTTGGCGGCGGCCACCTCGGCGTTGAGCGTCAACACCGGCCGGACCGGGGCCAGGAACACGAAGGGCCTGACCGCTACGGGTGGGAGGACGCGGGTTCGCGGGACCACGTCATCGAGGGTTCCAGCCAGATGCTGGCGGTCCAGCCGGATTCCGACTTCTTCCTCGGTCTCACGGATCGCGGTTGTGAGGAGATCCTGGTCGGTCGGCTCGCGGCGGCCGCCCGGCAGAGCCATGTGGCCGCCCCAGGGATCTCCGGTGCGCTCGGCGCGCCGGATCAGAAGGATGCCATCGGGTTCGGGGGTGAGGATGACGGCGACCGCGGCCCACTGAAGCGATGCGTCGTCGCCGGTGCTGGGTTGGTAACCGGCCAGACGCTCGCGGAGGCGAACCAGCCGGGTGGTCAGTGCGAGTGCGATTGGCAACCACCTCCACAGCAGCCGCTGCCCGGGGGCGGACCGAGGCGGCTATAGTCCGGCTTCTTGCCGCCAGAGACCGGTCGCGCCGGCAGAGACACCAGCCGCTCGAGACTGGAGCTGGAGCACCGAGGGCAGGTCACCTCCTGCTCACCCCGGACCAGCTGCTCGAATTCGGCGCCGCACCCAGTGCAGCGGTAATCGTAAATGGGCATGAAAGAGCTTCGCCGATGCCCCGCTCGTGGTCAAGTGGAGAGGCCGGTCAGCCGCTCGCTGACCTCCCATAACCGTCGCGCTGCCGCCTCATCGTGGGACTCGCGCGACGAAGCGGCCGGCTTCCTTCCCACGAAATATTTCCCCGTCACCCTCTCTACATCGGGGGCAGCGGCGAGGTAGATGCTCGTCTCCGCGCCTTTTTCGGGACTGGCACCGAAGGTGCTGTCCACTCCTGATCCTCGGGGAGCTCCCATGTAGTCGCCCAGCATTCGGGTCGCGACCACCCCTGGGGCCAGGCAGTTGACGGTGACGCCAGTCACGCCGAGCCGCCGGGCGAGCTCGTAGGTGAACAGGATATTCGCCAGCTTGGTCCGGCTATAGACCTCCTTGGGATCGTAACCACGCTCGGATTGAAGGTCGGCGAAATCGAGACTGGCGTGCGAGTGAGCGCCGGAGGAGACGTTGACGATCCGCGACGGAGCTCCCGCCCGGAGCTGGGGGAGCAGCAGGTTGGTGAGGAGAAAGCAGCCCAGGTGGTTGACGGCGAACTGCATCTCCAGGCCATCGACGGTGACCTCGCGCCGCCGCGATATGATCCCAGCGTTGTTGATCAGCACGTGCAGCCTGGGATACCGCCCCTGGATCTCCGCCGCAGCCTGCCTGATGGACGCCTGCGACGAGAGGTCCGCGCCAACGACGTCCGGCACGGTCCGTCCCTTGGCCGCGATCTCCCGGGATACGGCTTCGCCATCCTCGCGGCGGCGGCAGACCAGGACCAGGCTGGCGCCGAGCTCGGCCAGACCCTCTGCCGTGGCGCGGCCGATTCCCCGGTTGGCCCCGGTGACCACACATATCCGGCCGGTCAACTCGGCGGGCATGGGCGAGCCGTTACTTCAGGCGGGTAGTGAGCCAGGCGAGCGTAGCGTCGAACACGGTAGCGAGCTCAGGCGTTGTGGCGCGCCACGGATGCACCGCGCCGAAGGTGTGGCCTCCGCCCTCGATCGGCAGGAGACGAGTGTCAGGCCGGGCGCTGGCCGCCTTCAACTGTTCGGCCTCGGCAAAACGAACCGACTCGTCCTCGGTTCCGTGGATCAGCAGCCAAGGTATCCGGATTCGCCGGCCCGCGGCCTCGATATCGAGAGCCGATGCATTCTGCTCGATGTCGTCGAGCACGTCGGTGTATAGCGGGAGCACCTGTCCGGTTCTGGCGTTCTGAATGTCGGTTTTCCCTGCCGCGCGCCAGGAGCTCCGCTGGGGAGCAGGCCAGCGCTCGACGCTGGATATGGCGGCCCAGGTGACCAGAGCTCGAACTCGGGGATCCCGCGCAGCCTGAAGGATTGCGATCCCACCGCCGCGGGAATGGCCGATGAGCCCGAGGGTGGACGGTGTCGGGACGCCGAGCTGACCGGCCATCAGGGCATCGATGACGCGGCGTACGTCCTCGAGCTCCGCGCTGAAGGTATTGTGGCCGAACCGCTCAGGCAGGGAGAAGTCTCCCCCATCGTCTACGCCGCTGCCGCTCAGGTTTGGACTGACGACGCTGAAGCCGGCCTGCGCCAGCCGCTGGGACAGAGGGGGAAACATCCCCCAGTCCTTGAATCCCTTGAAGCCGTGCAGCACCAGAACGGCTGGCCGGGTAGACGCTCTTCCGCCGGCCCGCACATCGATCAGGATCTCGCCGAGCGAGCCGGGCAGAGAATGTTTCGTGAGAGTGGGTGTTGCCATGTTGAATGGTAACCGCGGCAGTCAGGCTACTGCGGGTTCGAGCAGCTCGACCTCGCCGGCATCGGCGTCGAGCCGAGCCCGGACACCGAGGGGCATGGTCCACTGCGCATCGATGTGCCCGATCGGGAACCCG
>DASYVW010000318.1:0-4319 GCA_035936675.1 Gemmatimonadales bacterium | reverse complement strand
TCGAGGTTTCCGGCGGTGAGGACGGTGACGCCGGCGCCTTCGAGACGCCGGACCCTGGTCGGATCGGCCCCGGGCGCTACGACGGCGATAGTGGGAGTCTCGCTTGCAGTGCGTACCAACGTCAGTTGCGGCCCGAGATCGGCTGCGCTATCGAAGACCACCCGCCGGGGTGGGATTCGGGGACGTACCGGCCCGCGGACTGTGAGCGAAGGGTCGTCGAAGCGCGCAGTTCGGCCGCCGATTGCGATCGCGTCGAAGCCTGCCCGGAGCCACTGCACGTACTCCCGGGCCTGCTCACCAGAAATCCAGCGGGAGCGGCCGAACCGGTCGGCGATGCGTCCGTCCAGCGTGGTAGCAAGCTTCAGTGCGACGTAAGGCCGGCTCGGGTTGCGGAGGGTGTGCAGAAAGATCGCGTTCTGCGCCGCGGCCGCATGCTCCGCTGTGCCCAGCTCGACCTCGACCCCGGCAGTACGAAGCTGCTCGCCTCCACCGGCCGCGACGGGGTTCGGGTCCCGCAGTGCGGCGACCACCCGGCTGATACCGGCGTGAATGATCGCCTCGGTGCACGGCGGCTGTTTGCCATGATGCGAACAGGGCTCGAGGGTGACGACCATGGTCGCCCCGCGAGCCCTGTCACCTGCACTGGCAAGCGCTACTGCCTCGGCGTGCCGATCACCGTATTCCGGGTGCCACCCCTCGCCGACCAGCTCACCATCCTGGAGGATGACTGCCCCGACGAGCGGGTTCGGCTGGACCCGCCCCCAACCCCGCCAGGCGAGGTCGAAAGCATGAGCCATGGCCTCCTGCTCGTTCACCCTCTCGCTAGAAGCCCAATCGCAGGCCGAGGCCGGCGAAGAACTTCCCCTTCGTGGTGTCAAAGTCCTCGAAGCTCGTGCTCAGGTTCTGGTCCTTGCCGGTCTGATATCCAACTTCACCCGTCAGCCGCAGCACGGACAGATTGAGACCGGCGTCGACAAAGGCCAGCCCTCGCGAGCTGCTCAGCGCGACCGGCACGTCCGGCTGAGGAGTGAGCGTGATCGGATCGCGGAAACGGATGACCGCGTCGCCGGTGTACTTGTCCCAGCCGAGGCCGGCGGCCACACCCAAGATCAGCAGCTGCTTGCTCGCCACGAGACGGAGATTGGTGGCGTGGAGATCGACGCCGTAGCTGTATGAGTCGCCGGAGTTGATATCGCCGTAGGTGATCCGGGGAATGTCGCGCCGCATGATGCTGAATGAGACGGCCGGCAGCGGCCCCATCTCGCGCAAGATACCAATGCGAGCACCGTATCCCAGACCGAGGGCGATCGTGCCGAGCTTCCGGGCACCTGACTCCACCACCAGATTGTCGATCTGATTGGTCGGAAGCAGCTGCGCAGAGCCGAGAAAGTCCACGGCGAGCAGACCGGTCGCCATTCCCTTATAGAGGCCGAGCGACCCTTCGACCAGGGGCGCGGGAGCGAAGAGTTTATTACCAGCGGGCACCGTGGTGCTGCCACCGTTGTAGCTCAGGTCCGGGAGCACCACCTCCACCGCGTTAGCCCGAAGGGTGAGCGAGGCATGACCGAGGCCACCCAGGGTCCCGGCAGTCCCGATCGTCGGGTTTCCTCCGCTTACAAGCACGCCGACGATGGGATGGAACGCGCGAGTGCCGTCGACCGCCGCGGCGCACACCCGCTGGGCGTTCGATACGTACCCGGCACATTCCGGGGTCTGGGCGCTGGCGGAGGAGACAACGGTGAGCAGGAACAGCCCGGCAAGGAGGTGAGCGGCGCGCATCGTATTCTCCGTTACGGACGGGCGAAACGCACGGACCGGCTACCTCGTTGAATCTCGCCCATCACCCATGTTGTGACCCCATCGGCCGAGGCGGCCGCTTGAGCGGCGCTGACGGCGTCCGGGGGCAGTACGGCGACGAGCCCCACGCCCAGGTTGAATACATCACGCATTTCCTGGGTGGAGATCTGCCCCGCCTGCTGCAATGTGGTGAAGAGCGGCGGCAGCTCCCACGTACCCGGATCTACCGTCGCCATGCAGTCTTGGGGCAATATCCGCACCAGGTTTCCGACGATACCTCCTCCGGTAATGTGTGCCAGACCGTGCATCCGCTCGAGGACCCGGGCGACGCTGCGGAAGTAGCTGCGATGCACCGCGAGGAGAGCCTCGGCCACCGTACCGCCGGTCTGGCCCAGGGCATCACCCAGTCGCAATCGCATACGCTCGAAAATGATGCCCCTGGCCAGGGTATAGCCGTTGGTGTGCAGGCCGGTTGAGGCGTATCCTAATAACACGTCACCGGGGACAATCGCCTGGCCGTGAATCGCTCGGTCTTCCTCGACGACACCGACGATGGTGCCGGCGAGATCGTATGTGCCGGGACGATACAGTCCGGGCATCTGCGCCGTTTCACCGCCTGCCAGCGCCATGTCATGGGCCCTGCACCCACGCGCGATACCCTCCACGATTCCGCCGATCTGGTCGACCCCCAGTGCCGTCCCGGCGATGTAATCCATGAACGCGATGGGCGTTGCTCCATGGACCAGGATGTCGTTCACACTGTGGTTGACCAGGTCTTCGCCGACGGTATCGAATCGCCCGGCGTCGAGGGCCACCAGGACCTTGGTACCGACTCCATCGGTACTCAAAACCAGGATCGGTTTCCGCATTCCCGGGGGCACCCGAATCATGCCCCCGAATGCCCCGACCTGTCCGATCGACAGCGGGGTTCGGGTCCCGGCGACAAGCTCGCCGATCCGCGCCTTGGCGGCTTCTGCCGTGTTCAGGTCGACGCCGGCGGCGGCGTACTCCCGAGCCTGGCCGGTCCCGCCGTGCGAGCCGACCGAACCGGCGGACTCTTTCATGCCAGCGCCTTGGCCAGTGACACCTGGGTGAGATCCTGGAAGGCGCGCACCCGGGACTCCACATCGGCGAGAGTGACCCGGTCGAATCCGCGAATGCCGAACTGCTCCACGGCGTAGGATCCCATGGCGGCGCCATAGACCATGGCTCGCCGCATGTTGTCCTCCGTCACCGACCGGGTACGCGCCAGATAAGCCATGAAACCGCCCGCGAACGCGTCGCCCGCGCCGGTGGGATCGAAAACCGTTTCCAGTGGGAAGGCGGGGACGTAGAAGGTGCGCTTAGGCTCGATCAACAGCGCGCCATGTTCGCCCTGCTTGATCACCACGCGTTTCGGGCCGTGAGCCAGGATCCACCGGCCAGCGCGATGGATGTTCCAGTCGCCGCTCAGCTCTCTTGCCTCGCCGTCATTCACCATGAGGACGTCCACCCGCTCAAGCAGCTGGAGCAACGCAGCCTTCTTGCTCTGGATCCAGTAATTCATCGTGTCGCACACCACCAGCTCGGGGCGCTCGACCTGCTCCAGGACGCCGAGCTGGAGCTCAGGATCGATGTTCCCGAGGAAGAGGAAGCGCGCGGACCGGAAGCCGGCCGGAAGCCGGGGTTGGAAGTCGGCAAACACGCCGAGTCGCGTCTCCAGCGTCTCGCGACTCTGGAGATCGTAGGAGTACTTGCCTTTCCACCGAAAGCTCTCGCCTGTGGCCCGCTCCACACCCGACCAGTCGATGCCGCGAGGGGCCAGACGCTCGAGCTCGTGGTAGGGATAGTCCTGCCCTACGACCCCGACGACTTGGACGGGATACAGGATCGACCCAGCGACGCTGAAATAGATTGCCGAACCGCCCAGCGCGTCCGCGGTCTCTCCAAATGGAGTAAAGATCGAGTCCAACGCGATGCTGCCGACAACGAGTAAGGTCATCGAGTCACATCCGGTCGGGGGCTGAGATGCCGAGCAGGTTGAGCCCGTTCGCGAGCACGGTGCGCGCAGCCCGGGCCAGGAGCAGTCGTGCGCCCTCGGTGGCCTCGCCTTCGGGTGCCCCCACGGCCCTGGTATGGTGATACCAGGCATGAACCGCCGTCGCCAGCTCACGCAGGTAGACCGTGATACGGTGAGGCGCGCGCTCCCGCGCCGCCTTCTCCACCGTCTCGGGAAAGGCAATCAGCTTCTTGAGGAGATCCATGTCCTGCGGCGCAGGCAACGCGCCGAGATCCAGGGCACCCGTCACCGACTCCGCAGTGCGCTCGGCCGTGCGAAAGATTCCGCTGAGCCGGGCGTGCGCCATCTGCACGTAGAAGACCGGATTCTCATCGCTTTGCTTCTTGGCCAGGTCGACGTTGAAGGTCATCTGGGTGTCACCCGGCAGCGCCAGGAAAAAGAATCGGGCCGCATCCACGCCCACTTCCTCGACGAGATCGCGCAGGGTGACGAACTCGCCCGACCGCTTCGACATCTTCACCTC
>DASYVW010000317.1:0-2238 GCA_035936675.1 Gemmatimonadales bacterium | reverse complement strand
GCCGCGGAGCAGCTCTTTGCCGACCAGGGCTACGACGCCACGAGCCTCAATCAGGTCGGCACCGTGGCCGGCGTCTCCCGCGGCACTCCGGGCTACTTCTTTGGATCCAAGGCCGACCTCTATCAGGCGGTCCTCGACCGCGCGTTCGCCGAGGTCAGGGAGGCCGTTCGCCAAGGTCGGGCCCGGGCGCTCGCGAGCAACGAGAGCTCCGAGACCATTCTAGCCGGCGCCGTCTCCGACTATTTCGACTTCCTTGCGGCCCGACCCCACTTCGTCCGGCTGATCGAGCGGGAAGCGCTGAGCGGAACCAGGCTGCCCCATGGGTTGAGCCATCTATCCGCCGGCCAGGAAGCGCTGGCCGCCATCAGCGCCGAGCTCGGCCTGGATGATGCGCCTTCGGGTGAGGCGGCGCAGCTCCTGCTCAGCATCATCTCGCTCTGCTGGTTCCCGATGATTCACGCCCGCACCGTGGCGCCTGCGGTGGGCGTTCACTTGGAAGACGGGGACGAGATCGACCGGCGGAAGCGCCACGTCATCGACCTGGTGTTGCACGGAATCCGCGGGTCCGTTCGCTTCGCTCAGGACAGGCTTTCTGCCTTCACCACAACCTCAACCGAGCACTCGAGCCATGACTGACGTTCTCGCCGGTCTCCAACGGACGACGCACACTCCCCTTGCCACCGAGCAGGAGGCCAGGGAAGTCGCGGAGGCAGCGCGGGAAAAGGAGTGGCAGTCGCCCAGCTTCGTGCGGGAGCTGTTCGAGGGCTCGTTCCGGCTCGACCTGGTGCACCCGTTCCCCCAGCCGGACCCGGCCGATCTCGCGCGGGCCAAGCCGTTCATGGAGAAGCTCGAGCGCTTCATGCAGCAGCGGGTGGACAGCGACAAGATCGATCGCGATGGGAAGATTCCCACCGACATCGTCAGAGGACTGGGTGAGATCGGCGCGTTCGGAATCAAGATCCCGGTCGAATACGGTGGTCTCGGACTGAGCCAGTACAGCTACACCCACGCCATCGGCCTCGTCACCAGCCAGGACGGCAACCTCACTGCCCTGCTCTCCGCGGCGCAGTCGATCGGCGTTCCTACCCCTTTGAAGCTGTTCGGGACCCCGGCCCAGAAGAAGAAGTACCTGCCGCGACTCGCTAACGGTGCGGTGTCCGCCTTCGCCTTGACTGAGAATCAGGTCGGCTCCGACCCCGCGGCGCTCAGCACCACCGCGACGCTCTCCGAAGACGGCAAGAGCTATATCCTCAACGGCGAGAAGCTCTGGTGCACCAACGGCACCATTGCGGAGCTGATGGTGGTCATGGCGCGCACCGGTCCGAAGAAGATCACCGCCTTCATCGTCGAGACGAATTGGCCCGGCGTCGAAGTGGTGCAGCGGCTCCACTTCATGGGACTGAGGGCGCTGGAGAACGGGATCATTCGGTTTACCAACGTGAAGGTCCCGGTCGAGAACGTGCTCTGGGGCGAAGGGAAAGGGCTGAAGCTCGCCCTGATCACGCTCAACACCGGTCGGCTCACGCTGCCCGCCTCGGCCGTCGCCGGTGCCAAGCGGTGCCTGGAGATCGTGCGGATTTGGGCCGCGAAGCGGGTGCAATGGGGTCAACCGATCGGGAAGCACGACGCCATCGCCCAGAAGATCGGCCGGATGGCGGCAGAGATCTTCGCGATGGAGGCAGTGTCCGACCTCGCCTCCCTGATGGCCGACCGGGGCGACGCGGACATCCGGCTCGAGGCCGCGATGGCCAAGATGTGGAACACCGAGACCGGTTGGCGGATCGTGGACGACACGCTCCAGATCAAGGGAGGCCGCGGGTACGAGACCGCGGACAGCCTCAGGAGCCGGGGTGAGCGCCCCGACCCGATCGAGCGCATGATGCGGGACTACCGCATTAACCTGATCTTCGAGGGATCCAGCGAGATCATGCGGCTGTTCATCGCCCGCGAGGCGGTGGATACCCATCTCAAGCTCGCCGGCGACCTGATCGACCCGAAGGCGCCGATGGCGAAGAAGATCCAGGCCCTGCTCCGCTCGGGTGCCTACTACGCCTACTGGTACCCCAAGCTCTGGCTGGGCTGGGGACGGATGCCGCAGTACAGTGAGTTCGGGCCGCTGGCCACCCATGTCCGCTTCGTCTCGCGCTCCTGCCGCCGTCTCGCTCGTACCCTCTTCCACTGCATGGTCCGGTTCGGACCGAAGCTGGAGAAGCGCCAGGCGGTGCTGGGACGGCTGGT
>DASYVW010000316.1:0-11664 GCA_035936675.1 Gemmatimonadales bacterium | reverse complement strand
CGCCACGACCCGCCGGCTGGCTCGTGAGGAGGCGATCTTTGCCGGAATCTCCAGCGGATCGATCACCTGGGCGGCTCTCCAGGTGGCGAGCCGGCGGGAGAATGCCGGGAAGCTGATCGTGTCGATCATCGCCGATTTCGGCGAGCGCTACCTCTCACACCCGGTCTACACCGAGCTGCCGGACCCCGATATCTCCGATCTCGAGGACGCGCCGGCTGCGCCTGCGGCGATAGCGTAACTCGCGTTCGACCTTGCATTCATCACACCTCCCAGCACGAGGCGACGAGCACCTGTGATCACCACTGCGCGTTCATTCAACGGCGGCCCCGTAGGCAACGAGCGGGTCGATTCCATCTTCGGCAGCGACATCTTCTCCCGCGGCATGATGCGGCAGCGGCTCCCGAAGGAAGTCTATCGCAGCCTGCTTCGCACCATCGATCGAGGCGAGCCGCTCGACCCGGCCGTGGCCGACGTCGTCGCCGCGTCGATGAAGGACTGGGCCATCGAGAACGGAGCGAGCCACTACACCCACTGGTTTCAGCCGCTCACCGGCCTCACTGCCGAGAAGCATGACTCGCTCGCCGCGCCGGACGGCGCCGGGGGAGTGGTATTCAACTTCTCCGGCTCCGAGCTGGTGCAGGGAGAGCCGGATGCGTCGAGCTTTCCCTCGGGAGGGCTCCGAGCCACCTTCGAGGCCCGCGGGTACACCGCGTGGGACGCGACCAGTCCCGCCTTTCTCATGCGGGGCGACAACAACGTCACCCTCTGCATCCCTACCGCGTTCGTATCCTGGACCGGCGAAGCCCTGGACACCAAGATCCCGCTGCTCCGTTCAGTCGACGCCCTCTCGCAGCAGGCGATGCGGATCCTCCGGATCTTCGGCACCGCCGAAGGGGTGTCCCGTATCGTCACCACCGTCGGTCCGGAACAGGAGTACTTCCTGGTGGATCGCGAGCTGTTCTACCAGCGGCCCGACCTGCTCACCTGCGAGCGCACCCTGTTCGGCGCCAAGCCGCCCAAGGGTCAGCAGCTTGAGGATCACTACTTCGGCACCATCCCGCCCCGCGTGCTCGCCTTCATGGCCGAGGCCGAGCAGGAGCTGTACCGCCTCGGCGTGCCGGTGAAGACTCGACATAACGAGGTGGCGCCGGGCCAGTACGAGATCGCTCCGCTGTTCGAGGCAAGCCACATCGCCAGCGACCATCAGATGATGCTGATGGAGACGCTCAAGCGGGTCGCACCCCGCTACGGCCTCCAGGCACTGCTGCACGAGAAGCCGTTTGCGGGGGTGAACGGCTCTGGCAAGCACAACAACTGGTCGATGTCCACCGATACTGGCGTCAACCTGCTCGATCCTCAGGACGAGACCCACACCAACATGCAGTTCCTGGTGTTCCTCTGCGCGACCATCCGCGCGGTGGACCTCCACGCCGATCTGCTCCGTGCCTCGATTGCCTCGGCCGCCAACGACCATCGGTTGGGCGCCAACGAAGCGCCGCCGGCGATCATCTCCATCTTCCTGGGGAAGATGCTGACCGACATCCTGGAGCAGGTCGAGGCCGGACTTCCCAAGCGCACGATCCAGGGTGGCATCCTGGATCTCGGCGCCAAAACGCTGCCGATGTTGCCGCGACACTCGGGCGACCGGAACCGAACCTCTCCCTTTGCCTTCACCGGAAACAAGTTCGAGTTCCGGGCTGTGGGCTCGAGTGCCAGCATCGCGTGGCCGAACACGGTGCTGAACACTATCGTGGCGGAGTCACTGGACTATGTGGCGGGAGAGCTCGAGAAAGCGGTAGGAGCGAAGCCTACGGCGGCCAAGCTCCAGCTGGGGGTAATCGCGGTGTTGAAGCACCTGATCAAGGACCACAAGCGCGTCATCTTCGACGGCGACAACTATTCGGAGGAGTGGCACGCCGAGGCCGCGCGGCGCGGACTGCCGAACCTCAGAGACTCAGTTGAGGCCTTCGGGGTGCTCCGGGCCAAGAAAAACGTGGAGCTGTTCAAGAAGTATGGGGTGCTGAGTCCGGCGGAACACGACTCCCGCACTCATATCGCCATCGAGAAGTACATCAAGCAGCTCGGCATCGAGGCGGAGACCATGGTGTCCATGGCCCGCAATCAGATTCTGCCCGCCGCCCTCAGGCACCAGCAGCAGGTGGGAGAAGCCATAGCAGCCACGAAGGCCGCCGGCGTTGACTGCGCCGACACCACCGACGCACTCCGGAGCTTTGTCGGGCTGGTCACCAAGCTACGGACCACGACTGCAGCGGTCGAGCGGGCCGCGGCGCACCACGACGCGGATCCCACCAAGCACGCGGCCCAGATCAGCCGGGAGCTCAAGCCGGCCATGGCCGAGCTACGCGTGGTGGTGGACACGCTCGAGACCCTGATCGCGGCGGATCTCTGGCCGTTACCGACCTATCGGGATTTGTTGTTCTTGAAGTGAGTCGGGAGTCTACAGAGGCCACCCATTGCAGCGTTTTCGGAGGAGAAGAAACAGTTCGGAAGGGAGGGTTGCCGGGGTCAGCGTACCGGCCATCGTCTGAAAGGCTTCACACTCGGCGGCTGATGCATCGGGATCGAAGCAAACCGCCATCGCCTCGACCAGGGGTGGCCGGTCGGGCCGGTTCAGCGCGTCGAGCCATGGGTGACACTGGGTCACCTGTCTACAGGCCAGCCGCACCCGCACTGCGCCGTCAAGCCAGCAGGGCCCTTCGGCGAGCGCGGACAGAAGCGGCTGGCTCAGCAGGAGGCTTTCGCCGCCGGGCGTCACCGCCCCAAATCGCAATTTGCCTCGCTCATTCCGGCGATGCAGCACCACTCCCCACCCGAATACCGGCCGTTCATGCCGGTACCATTCGAGCACTCTGACGAGCTGTTCCCGCAATGCGTCGACGACGAGTGGAGATGGCATAGTTCCAACGGCGGAAATGGTGGCGCATGGGCCCGGGGGCAATGTGGGCCGCGCTATTTGTATGCAGAATGTGGGCCACGCCGGCCGCCCCCTGGCGCGGGTCCGGGGGAGTCGGCACATTCCGCGGTCCACCCATGAGCGACCATCGTTATCCCCTTTCCCATGTCCTATACCGGAGGCTGACGCGCGACTACCCGCGCATCGTCCGGGGTGATGGGTGCTACCTGTACGATGACCAGGGCCGCCGGTATCTCGACGGGTGCGGCGGGGCCTATGTCGTCAACGTTGGACACGGGGTGAGCGAGATCGCCGACGCCCTGGCGTGTCAGGCGCGGACGCTGGCGTATGTGAGCGGCACGACATTCACCCACGACGCGGTCGAGGAATTCGCCGCCGAAGTTGCCCGGCTGTCGCCGGGTGATCTCGACCTGGTATATCCCCTTGCCAGCGGCTCGGAAGCAGTCGAGGCGGGCCTCAAGCTCGCCCGCCAGTATTGGGTGGAATCCGGGCGGCCGGCAAAGCACAAGATCCTCGCCTTTGCTCCTTCCTACCACGGCAATACGCTGCTCGCGCTGTCCGCGTCCTCCAGGGAGCAGTACCGGACCTACTACCAGGAGTGGTTGACCCGGATTGTTCGAGTCCCGGCGCCATATCCTTTCCGCTGCGCCTGCGGCGGGACGCCGCCCCTCTGTTCGGTATGCAGCGGCGAGGCAATCGAGCAGGCCATCATTCGGGAGGGCGCCGACTCCGTCGCGGCGCTCATCGGCGAGCCGGTGGGCGGCTCATCCACTGGCGCATCGGTCCCACCGCCCGACTATTGGCAGCGGGTCCGGGCAATTTGCGATCGGCACGAGGTGCTGCTGATTGCCGACGAGGTGCTCACCGGGGCGGGTCGAACCGGAACCTGGTCCGCGCTCGAGCCGTACGGCGTGGTACCCGACATCATGATCCTGGGGAAGGGAATCAGCGGCGGCTATGCACCGCTCTCCGCGGTGGTGGCACCTCGCCGGATCGTGGACGTGCTGGCGCACGGTTCCGGCACCTTTATGCATGCGCAGACCTTCTCCCATCACGCGACACTCTGCGCCGCCGGGGTCGCCACGCTCAAATATCTGAGCCGACACCGGCTGATCGAGCGTTGCGCTCAAATGGGGGAGGTGCTGCACCAAGGGCTCCAGGCCCTGCGCACGTTCGAGTGTGTGGGCGATGTGCGTGGCAGGGGACTCCTGGCCGGCATCGAGTTCGTGGAAGACCGCAGCGCCGGCCGGCCGTACCCGTCGGCCGCTCGCTTTGCCGAATCGTTCGCGGTGGTAGCCCTCGAGCTCGGCCTGGTGGTATGGTCCAACGCCGGCCAGCTCGAAGACGGGACCGGCGATCTGGTGATGCTGGCGCCACCCTTTGTGATCACGGAGGGGCAGATCGACGAGATGGTTACCATTCTCGGTCAGGCAGCCGAACGGACCGCCGCACGGGTGGGAGCGCATCGATGACCGCCACGACGAAGATCACCTATACCACTACCAGTGGCGACCTGGAGGAGTTCCACCACCACTTCGATACCGCGCTCGGCCGGATCCGGGCGGTATCCGGTGCGCTGCATCCTTTCTACATCGATGGCCACGCAGTTCATAGCGACGAGGAACCGCTGGTGGATCGCTCTCCCATCGACACCAGCGTCGTCCTGGCTCGATTCGCCGCGGCCACCCCGGTTCACGTCGATGCCGCGGTGCTTGCCGCCAGGCGCGCCCAGCCGGGCTGGGCGCGGCGGCCCTGGCGGGAGCGGGTCGCAGTTCTCCGGCGCGTCGCCCCCATTATTCGAGAACGAAAGTACGAGCTTGCCGCGTTGATGAGCCTCGAGGTCGGCAAGAGCCGGCTCGAGGCCATGGGCGATGCGGAAGAATCGGCCGACCTGATCGACTATTACTGCCAGCAGGTAGAGGAGGCGGATGGCTTCGTCCGGCCCATGTCGCGTATCACTCCGGTCGAGCGCAACACGGACGTGCTGCGGCCCTACGGCGTCTTCGCCTGCATCGCCCCGTTCAATTTCCCTCTGGCTTTATCCGCGGGAATGTCCTCCGCGGCCCTGGTCGCCGGAAACACTGTGGTCTATAAGCCCGCGGAAGACACGCCCTGGACCGGCCTCAAGCTGTACGAGGTCTATCGCGATGCCGGCCTCCCCGCCGGGGTCTTCAACCTGCTCATTGGCCGCCGGGAGAACATCGGCGATCCGCTCTGGCAACACCCGGGCGTCGATGGCGTCGTGTTCACCGGATCGAAACAGGTCGGTATGCGAATTCACGCCGGTCTCAACGGGCGATGGATCAAGCCGGCGTTGCTCGAGCTCGGCGGAAAGAACGCCGCCATCGTGCTGGGCAGCGCCGACCTCGACGCGGCAGCCGAGGGCGTCATGCGGTCGGCGTTCAGCCTGCAGAATCAGAAGTGCAGCGCCACCTCCCGGGTCTACGTGCAGCGCGAGGTATACGGCCCATTCGTCGAGCGCCTGATCGATAGGACCCGTGCAATCCGAATGGGCGACCCCTCGGAACGCGACGTCTTCTTCGGGCCGGTCATCAATGCGCGTGCGGTGGAGCGATTCGAGCGGGCCGTGGAGCAGGCGCGGACGGAAGGAACGATCCTGCTGGGTGGGGCGAGGCTCCGGGGGGCTATCTTCGACCGGGGACATTTCGTCGCCCCGACGATCGCACGACTGCCGCTCGACAGCTCACTCTTTCAGCACGAGCTGTTCGTCCCCTTTCTCGCGGTGGCCGAGGTGTCGGGGCTGGATGAGGCGATCGCCGAGACTAACCGCGTCGAGTACGGTCTGACCGCCGGCATCTTCTCCGGCGATCCGGTCGAAGTCGAACGGTTCTTCGATGAGGTCGAAGCCGGGGTCTGCTACGCCAACAAGCGAACCGGCGCCACCACCGGCGCGTGGCCTGGAGCGCAGCCGTTCTGCGGGTGGAAAGGCTCCGGCTCCACCGGGAAGGGTGGCTGTGGTCCCTACTACGTCGCCCAGTTCATGCGGGAACAGAGCCGCACCGTCATCGAGGGTTGAACATGGCCGCGCGCGACTATCCAAAGATCGTGGTGCCTCCCCCCGGCCCCCGCGCCCAGGCGGTGGTGGCGAGGGACGCTGAGTGGACGT
Source organism: Gemmatimonadales bacterium (assembly GCA_035936675.1). Taxonomy (GTDB): domain Bacteria; phylum Gemmatimonadota; class Gemmatimonadetes; order Gemmatimonadales; family GWC2-71-9; genus CAVVWJ01. Next base: position 5,602 of record DASYVW010000316.1, on the reverse strand, counting down.
CCACCTGCTACATCAAGGAATATCCGCTGGTGGTGGCGCGAGGCAGCGGCGTGATGGTGGAGGACATCGACGGCAACCGCTACCTCGATTTCATGGCGGGAATCGCCGTGTCGTCCACCGGCTATGGTCATCCCAAGGTCGTGGCGGCGGTGAAGGATGCGGCCGATCGTTTCCTCCACATCTGCGGGTCGGACTTCTACTATGAGGGAATGGCCACGCTCTGCGAGCGTCTGGCCAAGCTGGCGCCGGGGAACTCGAAGAAGCGCGTGTTCCTCACCAACTCTGGTACCGAGGCGGTAGAGGCGGCCATCAAGCTCGCCCGGCACGCGACCCGCCGCACCGCCATGATCGCGTTTCGAGGCGCGTTCCACGGCCGTACCACCGGTGCGGTGTCGCTTACGTCGAGCAAAGCCAGGCAGCACGCCGGCTTCGGTCCGCTGTTGCCGGATGTGCACCACGTCCCGTTCGCCTACCGCTATCGCTGCCAGTTCTGCGCGAATGAGCCGGCCTGCAACCGCGGATGTGTCGATGTGATCGAGCAGGAGCTCTTCACCCGTCATCTGGATCCCCATGACGTGGCCGCCATCTTCGTCGAGCCGATCCAGGGCGAGGGCGGGTACATCGTTCCCCCGCCGGGATATCTGCCATTGCTCCGCGCCTTGTGTGACCGGTACGGCATCCTGCTCGTGGCAGACGAAGTGCAGTGCGGGGTTGGTCGCACCGGCAAAATGTTCGCCTGCGAGCACGAGGGGGTGGAGCCGGACATTCTCGTCACCGCGAAGGGATTGGGCTCCGGGATGCCCATCGGCGCGATGGTGGCCAAGGAGTCTATCACCACCTGGGCCAGTGGCTCCCACGGCTCGACCTTCGGCGGCAATCCGGTGTGCTGCGCCGCCGCACTCGCGACCCTGGACCTGGTCGAGGGCGGCCTCATGGCCAATGCCGCACGGATGGGCGAACGGCTCATGACCGGTGCTTGCAGGCTCATGGCCAAGCATGACTGCATCGGTGACGTGCGCGGCCGCGGGCTCATGGTCGGCATGGAGTTCGTGCGGAGTCGGGAGACCAGAGAGCCGGCCCCCGACTTGGTGCAGGAGCTGGTACAGCGCTCCTTCCGTCAGGGGCTGCTCCTGCTGGGCGCGGGGAAGAGCTCCCTCCGCCTGGCGCCACCGCTGGTCATCGATGACAAGGATGTAGACACTGCTCTCGGCATGATCGACGCCACACTCGGCGAGATCGCTTGAGCGATACGTCGAAGGTCGTCACGATGCGGGAGGCGGTCGCCGCGCACGTCCGGGACGGCGATACCGTCGTGATCGAAGGGTTCACCCACCTCATCTGCTTTGCCGCCGGCCACGAGATCATCAGGCAAAGGCGCCGGGACCTCACCCTCTGCCGGCTCACGCCCGACCTCATCTACGATCAGATGATCGCCGCCGGCTGCGCTCGCAAGCTGGTCTTTTCCTGGGCCGGCAATCCGGGCGCGGGATCACTGCACGCCTTTCGCCGCGCGGCAGAAGGGAAGGGGCCCGCGCTCGTGCTGGAGGAGTACTCCCACTTCGGGATGGTTGCGCGGCTCAGCGCGGGCGCGGCCCGCCTGCCCTTCTGGACCATGCGGAACTACATGGGCACCGATCTTCCCCGAGTGAATCCTATGATCCGCTCGGTAAGCTGTCCGTATACCGGTGAGGTGCTCTCTACCGTTCCAGCCCTGAACCCGGACGTGACCATCGTCCATGCCCAGCGGGCTGATGCCCAGGGGAATGCGCAGATCTGGGGCCTCCTCGGCGTGCAGAAGGAGGCGGCGTTCGCGTCGGACCGGGTGATCGTGGTGGTGGAGGAGATTGTGGATGAGTCGGCCATTCGTGCCGATCCCAACCGGACGGTGATTCCCGGACTGATCGTTGACGCGGTGGTGGTGGAGCCCTGGGGTGCCCACCCGTCGTACGCCCAGGGGTATTACGATCGGGACAACGAGTTCTACATCGGATGGGAGAAGATCTCCCGCGACCCGGCGGCTCTCGCCCGCTATCTCGACGAGTTCGTCTACGGTCTGAGAGATCGCGCCGAGTACGTGGAGAAGTGTGGGGACCTGGAGCGGCTCAGGGCATCCGAGCGGGTGTGCGCCGGGGTGAATTACGGATTCTAGCTATACCCCAGCTGAGATGATGACCGCAGTCGCCGCGCGGGAGCTGCGCGACGGCGAAGTTGTCTTCGTCGGAATCGGCCTGCCGAACCTGGCCTGCAACCTGGCTCGGGCAACCCACGCGCCCAACCTGGTGCTGATCTATGAATCCGGCGCCGTTGGTGCCGTGCCGGAGCGTCTGCCCGTCTCGATCGGTGATCCGGCTCTGGTCACCGGATCGCTCATGGTCAGCAGCATGGCGGACGTGTTTCAGTGCCTTCTGCAGAACGGACGGATCGAGGTAGGCTTCCTCGGCGGTGCCCAGATCGACCGGTATGGCAACATCAACACCACGGTGGTTGGCGACTATACCCATCCCACGGTGCGCCTGCCGGGCAGTGGAGGCGCGGCAGAGATCGCAATCCACGCGCGGAGGACCGTGGTGATCAGCCGTCTCGATCGCCGCGCCTTCCCCGAGACGGTGGACTTCATCACCAGTCCCGGCCATCGGATCAAAGGCAGAACTCGCCGGGAGCTCGGTATGCCCGGCGCGGGCCCCACCAAGGTCGTCACCGACAAGGCGATTCTCGAGGTGAACCCTCTGACCGGCGAGTTGGTGCTCACGTCACTCTACCCGGGTGTTGAGGTAGCTCAGGTGGCCGCCGGAATCGGTTGGGCACTCCGGAGCCGGGACCGCCTGTCCGAAGTCGTGCCGCCAAGCCAACGCGAGCTTCATCTGCTGCGCGAGGTGTTGGATCCTAAGCGGCTGTATCTCAAGCAGTAAACCTTAGTCATTGCGAGGGCCCGAAGGCCGAAGCAATCCCTCGGTCGTTGCTACCGGAGCTCGTCGCGAGATTGCTTCGGGGGCTTAGGCCCCCTCGCAATGACTGTCACGCAGAGGCCTCATGAGCACCGTCTCCGAAACTGCCCCGGTAACCGCGCCCACTGTCGAGCTCCCGCGCGTCCTCACCCTGCGCGACCTGGTGCTGTTCAACATCGTGGCGGTCTTGAGCCTCCGGTGGACGGCCACCGCCGCGGCCGCCGGTCCGAGCTCCCTCACGATGTGGGTCCTGGCGGCACTGTTCTTCTTCGTACCCCAGGGGCTCGCGGTCAGTCACCTATCCGCCCTGTACCCCCAGGAGGGCGGGATCTACTTCTGGACCAAGCGCGCCTTCGGCGAGGGGCACGGATTTCTCTGCGGATGGTGTTATTGGGTCAACAACATTTTGTATTATCCCAATCTCCTCATGTCGACCGCGGTGATTGCCGTCTACGCGATCGGGCGGAGCGAGAGCGGCCTGATGGACAATTGGACCTACATCTTCGCTGCTACCCTCACCTCGCTCTGGCTGGCCGTGTGGATGAACATTGTGGGCCTCAAGACCGGACGCTGGCTCCAGAACTTGGGTGCGGTGGGGACCTATCTCCCGGGCCTGGTGCTGATCGGATTCGGCCTTCACGCAGCACTCACCCGCGGCGCGGCAACCCCGATCACCCTACATAGCATCACTCCGAATTTCAGGGACATGTCGGCGCTCAACCTCTGGGCATCGATCGCCTTCGCCTATGCCGGTCTCGAGCTATGCGCGGTCATGGGCGACGAGATCAAGGACCCTCGCCGGACGCTGCCCCGCTCGATCTACATCGCGGCGCCGTTCATTGCCTTCCTGTACATCGCCGGCACGGCCTCGGTCCTGTGGCTGGTGCCCACCGCAGACGTGCACGTCGTGTCGGGATTCTTCCAGGCGATGGCGGCCGGCGCGCGCGACCTCGGCGGCATCGGGTGGATCATTCCGGTTGCGGCGGCCCTCTACGTGCTGGGCAACATCGGCGGGATCGGGGCCTGGCTCACCGGCCCGGCACGCGTCGCGTTCGTGATTGGGCTGGACCGGTATTTTCCCCCGGCCTTTGGACGGGTTCATCCGCGGTGGAAGACCCCCTACGTCGCGATCCTGACCCAGGCCGTGCTCGCGACGGTGTTTCTCATGCTGTCGGTGCTGGGGAAGGGGACCACGGTTGAAAAGGCGTATCTGATCCTGCTCGATACCATGCTGCTGATCTACTTCATCCCGTACATCTACCTCTTCATCTGCTACCTGGTCGTGCGGTCGAAGGAAACCGTGGCCGAGCCACAGCCGTGGTACGGCGGGAAGATCGCCGGTGTGGTCATCGGATTTGGTGGCTTGCTGCTCACCCTAGGCGCGATGACCGTCGCCACCATCCCGCCGACCGACACGACAGACCCCTGGATCTTCCGGCTCAAGGTCATTGGTGGGGCGGCCTTGTTCGTCATCCTCGGTGGGGTGGTGTTTTGGCGGGGGCGGTGGACAGGTCGGTGAGGCTCCGGGTCACCTGCATTCCCCGGCGGTCCAGTTCGGACACGTACCGCTCGGGATCGACCGAGAGCTCGCGAACCGCAACGCCTGGGGCGATCTCGCCTCGGGCCATCATGGCGGCCACGATTGCCGCGTCGAACCCGGTGCAGCGCTGCATGGCGGTGAGACCGGCCACGGCGTCGTGGTAGACCAGCGCATCCACCTCGGCGCGCACGGTCCGACCATTTGCGCGGCCGGTGCAGTGGACCCGCACGACCACAACGTCTTCGATCGGGGTATCGCCGACCAGGAGGGGCTCGAGCAGCGTTTCCGTCAGGCGTCGGGGCGCGACGGCGCACCCGTCCACAGTGATGGGCGTCTCGGAGAAGAATCCCAGGGACTTGAGCGTGCGAATGGCCGCGAGGTGCCCGGGGTAACGCACGATTCGGCTGGTGAAGCGGCGCAGCTTGCCACGATGCGTCCAGGGGAATGTCGAGCCCGTGCCGGACGCGCAGAAGGCCTCGAGCCGGCCGAGTGGCGGAGGAAAGTCCACCACCTGGACCTCGGAGAGGCTCTCCAGGACCACCACTTCCCCGTCGCGCAGATTGTAGCAAGGCCCGTCGTACTCATTGGTGAGCCCCTGCACCGCAAAGGTGAGCCGGTAGAACAGCGGCGGAGCGGGATCGAGCGGCAAGCCCCCATCCCACACTTCGAGGTTCTCCGGACTCGGCACCATGCTGAGTGCCAGTGCCATGAGAGAGGTGGCCATGCCCGGAGCCTGGCCGCAGTCGGGGACCACCGAGACACCCGCTCGCCGGGCCGTGTCGGAGAGCTCGAGCTGCGCGTTCGTGGTCTCCGGATGCCCTCCGAGATCGCAGAGATTACAGCCGGCCTCGATGGCGGAGCGGGTGATCGCGAGATTATAGCGATAGGGCAGGGCGCTGATCGCCGCGTTGGCACCGCGGAGCAGGGCCAGCACGGCCCCGTCGTCGTTGCAATCAACCGTTTTGGGCGTGAGAGTGACCTTGGCCGCGGGCCCGCTCAGCCTGCTCGCGATCCACCGGGCAGCCTCCCCTGCGTGCTCCTCCGAAGCATCAGCGAGCACGATCTCGCGGGCGTCGCCTCTCAGCGCCAGATCCAGGCCGGCCGCAGTGCCCTGGCG
>DASYVW010000315.1:0-5921 GCA_035936675.1 Gemmatimonadales bacterium | reverse complement strand
GGCCTGAGTTTCGGGGATAGACGCCTGATCCGCCGGCCACGCCCGCACGGATGTCTCAGCCCCGGCCCAACAGGGCGTCCAAATATATGTTGTATGAACGAGAGCAAGGGAGTGAGTTTCCTCACAGATGGCGTGGTTGCGTCGCGAATGGGAGGGAGAGGTGAGCCACTACTCCGCCGCAGTGTCCTGGGACAGGGGCGACGCGCCCTTTGTGGACAAACGTTATAGTCGCGCCCACGTCTGGAACTTCGATGGTGGCGCGGTCGTCCGGGCCTCGAGCTCACCCGAAGCGGTACCGGTGCCCTATTCGGACCCCAGCGGAGTGGATCCCGAGGAGGCGTTCGTGGCCGCGCTCGCCAGTTGCCACATGCTGTGGTTCCTCTCGATTGCGGCGAAGAACGGGTTCTGCGTGCAGGCGTACCGGGACAACGCCGTGGGCACGCTGGCGGCTAACAGCCGGGGGAAGCTCTGCATGACCGCCGTGGACCTGCGGCCGCACGCCGTCTTCACCTCCGCCAAGGTGCCGTCGCCCGAGGCCGTGCGAGAGATGCACGAGGCGGCCCACCAGCAATGCTACCTGGCCAACTCGGTTACTACCCGGCTCACGACGACGCCGACCTTTGCCATTGCCTGAGCGCGGAATTAGGGACTTGGCATAGGTAATTCCCCGATTCCCTCGGTTTACAAGTGTGAATAGGTTCGTGATGCCTCCCATCCATCATCCCAGAGGCCTTTCTGCCTACTCCCGTCCAGAGTCCTCGCACGTGACCGCTGCGATAGCGACCGTTCGTCCTGGATACACAAAACGTCCTCCACCGCGCACCCAGTCAGATGGCTACGCTCGGGAGACTGAGCTGTCGAAGCTGATCCGCTACGGTTGCATGTTCGAGCTTGAGGTGAACCAGATGGAAGAGCTGCGCCTCATGCGGGCCGAGAACAGACAGCTCAGATGCGACCTTCAGAAGCGAAGCGAAGACTCGAGCGCAGGCGGGCAACTTACGATGTTTACTGGCCTGGCCGGCGCTGATGCTCGCGCCTGAGACTCCCGCTACGCGATAACTCCTCATTCCTCGCTGGAAGGGCGAGTGTTGGAAGGATCGGAGGCGTCAGGATTGCGTCGCGGCGTTCCACTCTCAATATTGGCGATGTCCCCATTTCCCCATGGGCCCCTGTGGGTGTTGGGTGTCGAGCGGTCCTCTCTGACTCACTCCTGCAGATGAGTGCTATGGGTGGTGCGGACATCCTCCTCGTTGATGATGATGACGGGGTCCGGACCGTATGCCGGCGCGCGCTCGAGGAGGATGGCGCCACAGTAGTCGAGGCGAGCAATGGCGTGGCGGCGCTGCACTTGGTGTTAATACGCAACGGCATACTGGGAGAAGTGCCCGACCTCGCCGACAACCTCCAACAGATCCCTCCGGTCCTGCGACGGAGGCAACTCGAGTATTCGGTTGCCCCAGCCTACATATGCCAGCACCAGGTCAATATCCGCCGGCACGTCGCAGCCCTTATAGCTCAAGGTGAGCTCGGCGGGACGCCCAAACGTCAGTCCTTCCGGGGAAAATTCCACGTCGACCAGCGAAGAAGTCGGCGCCTCGGCAATGATCAGCTCTTCACGTGTGAGCGCTCCCTTGGGAATGACAAGCTGGTGCTCCCCGACGTGCAGCGTGCCGCCATCAGGACCAATAATGGCCGCGTCGGCATCGTAGGGCCGGGGCTCGCAGCGCAGCAGGTCGACCGGCCGGTTGGAGCTGCCTTTTTTGCCGGTGCGCTTCCATCCGCGCCGGTAGGCCTTCCACTCGGCATGCACCTGCTGAAAACCAGCTTTCCTGAGCTCCCTTTCCTGCTTGATGCGCTCCTGCTGCGCACGCAAGAGCGCAATGAGCTCGTCGTGGCGCTGTTGCCGGGTAAGCCCCTGGTCCGCGGTGCTGAAGCTCGGCTGGCTCTCCGACGGATTGGTCGGGAGGCCACCCTCCGAGCAGGCAGTGAAAACCAATCCTATGGTGACGGCGAGGATCGCGAGCGACAGGTGCCGAAGGCTATGCATGTATCCCCCCCTTACAAAGCGTTTCAATACGGTCCTCTATATCGGCCAGATCCGCCTGCGCCCGCAGCTGGACATAGAGCTCGTGGGCCAAGAGAAGAAGGTCCAGCGCCTCGACGGTTCTTCCCCGAGCCTGGTATAGCGCTGCCAACTCCTTTGCAGCGTCAGCCTGGATCAGCGGCGCGCACGAGTTCGCCGCGATTTCCAGAGCAGACCGGAGATGGGATTCGGCGAGCGCGATATGGCTTCGCTCCCGAAAGATCATGCCCAGCAGCCGATGGGCACCGGCCTTGTGACGGCGCGCCTCCACCTCGGTGAAGATCTCGAGGGCCTCCTCCGCTCCGGTCTGAGCCCTATCGAGCTCACCCTCGGCCAGGTGCACCTCAGCCAGGTTCATGGTTGCGATGCCACCGAGGTGACGATCCCCTGCCGCCACCGCGAGAGCCTGTGAGATCTGATAGTGCCGGTCCGCCTCCACCCACTGCTTCTGATCGGCATGGATCATTCCGAGATTGTGGTGCGCCAGGGCGCAGCCACGCTCGTCGGAGGCCGTCTCATGGGCTGTGAGGGACCGGCGATAGTGCTCCAGCGCCAGCGTCCATTCGCCGCGGATATTGGCCACGATACCGAGATTCTGTTCGATCTTCCCTACCAGAAAGGGATTTCCACCGGCGAGCTGGAGCGCGTCCCCGTACTGCCGCTCGGCCTCGACCAGGTCGCCCCGCTCAAGCGCGAATCCGGCAAGGGCATTGCTCGCATCCGCGGCCAAGTCATCCGCCTTTGCCTCTACCGCGACTTCGCGGCTTCGGCGGCAAAGATCCCGCGCGATCTCCGGCTCGGCGCGGAGGTGGTGCAGAACGGCAAGCCGCCGCAATGCTTCCGCCCGAACCCGGGGCTCTTCTCCCCCCGCAGTCAGATCGATGACCGCCGCGTAGCACTCCATTGCCTCCGCGGAGCGGCACCCCAAGTCGTGGCCACGCCCCTCTCGCAGCAACTCTTCAGCGCTGGATGAAGCGAGCGCGTACCCTGTCTGGTTTCCCATTGTTATTGGTCTCCCGGACTCAGTACGCGACCGCATACGTGGAGTGGAGCGCATATTTGGAAAAGTGCGACAGCTCGGCGTCCACGGCCTGGCCGAGCGTATCGGCGGCCGACGGAGGGGTCTCCAGGATGGCGCTCAGCGAGTCGTTGACGTAGACGACCTGCGGTTTCGCGCCCAGGCGCAGCGAGCAATTCTTGTAGCTCATGAGCAACTGCGGCGAATGGCCGGTCCTGAACGTCAGCCCCTCTGGGCCGAAGATCACGTAGTTCAAGGTGTCCGAGGGCGACTCCATGGTGATCCACGTGGCTGCGCTCAGGGCGCCCGGCGGAACCACCAGCTCGTGTCTCCCTGCCTTCACCGTCCCCCCTTTGGGGCCGATCCAGGCCGAGCCCGACGCGTACGGTTGCGGTCTGCAGTAGGTGAATTCGCCGGGCGATTCCGGGCGAACTCTGGCGAACTCCGGACTAGCGGGGGCAGTGACGCCGTCGGTGCACGCAAAGACGAGCGTGGCGCCGAGTAGTCCGGCGGCAACAGGCACGAGTCGGATCAGGCGGTTCACGGAAAGCCTCCCATGTGCGGGTGCGAGAGCCACGCTGGCCGAACGGTGTGCCGGTCTCTCCTGTAGCAACGCCTTGGGCTCAGTACGCGACCGCATAGGTGGACAGGATCACGTAATCAGAGAAGTGGAACAACTTCGCGTCGATGGTCAGGTTTACCGGATCGGTGACGGACGGTTGGGTCTCCAGAATGTTGAGGCTGGCGCTGGTGTGGGCCACCTGCTGAATCGCGTCCGGAGCCACCAAGCAATTCTGGTAGCTCATCACCAGATGCGCCGGGTAGTTGCTATTGAACGTCAGTCCCTCGGGGCCGAAGACCACGTGACTGATGTTGCCCGACGGCGTTTCCATGGTGATGAACGTGGGCGCGCTCAGGGCCCCCATAGGCACGTACAGGGTGTTCCCTCCGACCTTCAGCCTGCCGCCTTGAGGCCCGATCCACCCCGAGGTCGCGCCGTAAGGCTGAGTGCAGCGCGTGATGCTGGGCGGCCGCGTGCCGGCTACTGCGAGCGCGGGTGTGCTCGGTGCCGTCGCCTCGTCGGCGCAGGCAGCGATGACGGTGGCTACCAACAGGCCCGCGACGAACGAGAAGACCCGGGTGCGGCGATTCACGATAAGCCTCCTGCGTGAGGGGCAGCCAGACTGGCTGCTCTGAGGCGCCGAGCGGGGGCGGCTCGGCTTCGGCGATGATCGGGAGTCCATCACCGGCGGTGCGGAGACCAGGTTGAAATGGTGGGATCTAGGCGGGTGGTCTCCGCTCAGGAACGTCGGGGCAACCCATATGCCAGCCGAATCGGAAAATTCGGTGTCTGCTGCAAGTCGTCGCACTCCCCCTCCCAAACTGCCACCGGGCTGCCGCTTCACCGCTGACCGGTCCGATTGAGCTGACAATGATCTCGACAATTGGCGAGCGCGCTGTTGAAGCCGCTGTTGCAGCGCCGCTACCACGAAACCTCTAGTCATGCCATAAGTTAGCGACGCACTCTCCTGCATGCCTGACCATGTTTGAGCCGGTTTCCTGTCATGAAATCGTACTCAGGTATGCCGCTTGCCATTCGGGAGGTGATCCTCTAAATACCTATTCATTCATCATTTGAACGAGGCTCATGGCATACCCCGCGGGACCGCAGAACAGCGAATCGGGTCGGGAGAGGCCTGCGCCCGCTCCCGAGCTCGCCGGACTTGCGGTCGCGCTGCTGGAGGAGGCCGTGCGCCTCGATCGCGAGGGGCGCGCCGCCGAAGCCACTGAGCGCTATCGAGCCATCATCAGCGGCTCTGCCAAGCGGGACGCGATCCTTGCGGAGGCCCTCCGCCGTCTGGGTGTCATCCATCATCGGCGGAACGAGCCCGCCGCCGCTCGTGACCTGTGTTCCCGCAGCTTCGATGTCGCCACGGCACTCGCGAACGATCGACTCGCCGCCGAGGCACTCAACGCGCTGGCCGGGTTCGAAATGGAAAGAGGAGCGCTGGACAGTGCCGCCGAGATTTACGGCAGAGCGCTCGCGCTCAGTGGCATGAGCAACGAGGTGCGGGGCCGGATCGAGCAGAACCTCGGCATCCTGGCCAACATCCAGGGCGATCACGCCGGGGCTTTAGCGCACTACACCCGAGCGCTGGAGGCTTGTCGCCGGGCCGGCGATGAGCGCGGTGCCGCCTATGCCTATCACAACCTCGGGATGGTCAGCGCCGATCAGCAGCAATGGGACCAGGCCGAGGAGTATTTCCAGAAGAGCCTCCATCTCGCCGACGTGTTACACGACCTGCGGCTTCGCGGGCTGTGTCTTCTGAATCGAGCGGAAGTTCAGCTGGCCATTCAGCAGTATGAGCACGCGTTGCGGAGTGCCGAGGAGGCGCTCGGCATTTTCAACGAGTTGGACCTGCAGCTGGCAAAGGCTGATGCCTACAAGATGCTAGGCATGATCTTTCGAGAAACGGGGCGGCCGGCTCTGGCCGAGTCCCGCCTGAAGACGGCGGTCGAGTTGGCGGTGGCCACCGGCGCGGTGCTGAGCGAGGCAGAGGCCACCCGGGAGCTGGCGCTTCTGTGCCAGATGATGGGCCGCAATCGCGATGCTCTGGCGCTGCTCAGCACCTCGCACCGGCTCTTCGGGCGCTTGCATGCCCGAGTGGACCTGGTGGATGTCGCCGCGAAAGTGGAGGAACTGGAGACCACATATCTCGCGGTAGTGCGGGACTGGGGCCAGTCGATTGAATCAGCCGACAGCTACACCTTCGGCCACTGCGAGCGGGTCGCCACCCACGCACTGGCCGTCGCCAACGA
>DASYVW010000314.1:0-7285 GCA_035936675.1 Gemmatimonadales bacterium | reverse complement strand
CGACGTCTCCGACCCGGCCACCAGCTTCACGTGGATGTAGCCGCCGAATCGATGCCGTTCCCGCAGCAGCTCGAGCACCTGGATGAGGTCATCCATGATCTTGGTGGGACGGCCAGGGATGCCGGTGGTGATGAACAATCCCTGGCACCAGCCGCGGCGACGGGCCTCGAGGAAGATTCGGACCAGCTCCTCAGGCTTGAGCAGCGTGCGTGGCATCGGGCGATCCCGCCGCATAGGGCAGTAGTGGCAGTTGTAGCTGCAGGCGTTGGTCATGAGGATGCGGAGGAGCGACATCCGTGTGCCGGGGCTGGGTCGGAGATTCCGGATGTTGAGCGGCCTGAGTGCGCCGACATCTTTGGTGTGACGAAGGCGTGGCGGCAGCCCTTCCCGATCGTCCGCAGCGAGCGACATTAGTAGGTCCAGCTTCTGGTCCAGGCTGTCGCTTTTCATGATTCCCCCCGGGTGGCGGTCACCGAAGCTACCCGAACAAATCCCGAAACACAAGAGCCAAAGAACTTCCCCTCGTGACTCTTACGCTATGACTTCTCCTGTGGCGCGAGCGCCCGGCGACGCGCCTCGGCCAACGCGAGGGTGATGGTTTCTTGCGAGGCGAGGAGGTCCCGCATTGCCTGATTCGGAGTGCCGCGCGCCCGAGGCTGTATGTCGCCGGTTTCCAGCAGGGCCCAGAGCCTCACACGGGCGGGCTCCGGTAATACCGTCTCGAGGTACTCGAGCGCCGTGCCGCGGAGCTGCGGATCATCGGTGTGGAGCGCATGGAAGGCCAGCCGGAGGGTCCGCCGTGGTAGTATCAGCGAGAGCAGGGTGAACAGGTGCTCCAGGCTCCGGTTTGCGCGATCGCGGAGTAACTCCGTCTCCATGGGCGAGGCTTCGTCGTCGGGCAGGTCGATGAGCTGCCGCGTCTCCCAGATCCCCCGGTCCACGGCCATCTCGCTTTGAACCAGGCCGAAGACCCGCTCCCGATCCACCCGTAGGCCCGGAATACCTTCCGCCATGGGGATCAGTGCGCGGCCGGCACGGTAGCGCACCTCGAAACGGCGGTCCTGCAAGGCATCGAAAACTCCGTTGAACACCTCGACCGTGCGGCAGGCTGCCAGAACGTTGATGATGCGGCGCCGAATGGCAAAGTCTTCGTCCGGATCGAGCAGATGCCGCAACAGCACGGACGTGTGGCTTCCTGCCACATCGCTGAGTGCGCGGATGGCATCCGGAGCCGCGTCGTTCCAGGCCAGGAGCTCGATAGCGTCCTCCACTTGATCGGCAGCCAGCGGATGGGCCGCGAACGCAGCCCTGACCTCGCGCGGGTTCCCCATTCTGATCGCCCGGTCAAGCGGCGTTTCGGGCCGGCTCGGCGCGGTCGGTTCGGAACCCACTTCGGCTGCGCTCTGCGGGCTCTCGGCGCCAAAGGTCCGGCTCCGGATGCCGCTCAGATCGAACGCTCCCACGGTCTGGAGCAGTGCCCCGGCGTCGTCCTGCACCGGATCCGGCAGATGTCCCGCGCGACGTTGCAAGCTTCCCTCGAGCGCGCCCACGTATCCCCGGTGCAGCCGGCGGGCAACGAGGAGCGCGGCAACCGACAGCGCGAACGTCAGTACTAGCAGCACCTGGCCGGCGGCAGCGCCGGCAACCGCCAGCGCGCCGAGGATCAGGACGCCGCCGGCCACGTCTCCCACCCGGGCAGCTCCGACGTCGAGCAGCAGTTTGGTGGCGCGCTTTTCCCGTGGTGCGATCGGGGTGAAGAGCAGCTCGTAGCCGGCCCGGAAGAGCGAGCTGCGGAGAACAACCTCGACACCACGCGCCACCACGACCGATGTCAGCCCCGGTATGAGGAATGCGCCCACCGCCCCGGCGGACACGCCGGCGGGGAGCAGGGCGACGCTGCGGGCAATGCCGAGCCTGCCAAGCAGCCGCCGAAGCAAGCTCACCTGAATGAAGATCCCGAGCAGAGCGGTCGTGGTGTAGAACGCGGCGAAGAAGCGGAGCAGCTCCTCGCCGCTGGCGGCCGTCACCGTGGCGCGTGCCTTGAACACGTAGTCCAGCACGCCCTCCGCCGTGGAAGTGAACGCGACCAGCAGGGCGAGACCCATCAGGTATGACGAGTTTCTCAGGATCCGGGCCGCGGATAGGGGCGACTCGGTGCCCTGCACCGGCTCGGGGGTGGCGCTCTCGGGCGGAGCGCCGTGCTCAACGCCCAGGACCAGTCCCGCCGCGAGCAGCTGCAGGCCGGCCAGGATCGGAAGCATCGCCGTAAGCGGAAGGACTGCACCGATTCGCTCCGGCAGGAGCCCGCCGAGCAAACCGCCCAGGGAGCCACCAGCCGTGATCTCCCCGATAGTGCGCCTGGCGGTGCTCGGATCGAAGCGCTCGTTTACAATCGCCCAGAAGCCGGAGACGAGGAGCGCGCCTATGCCAGTGAGGTGGAGGTAGACCAGGATCGCCGCTGCCGGTCTGGACTCCGCCGCCAACATCCACTCCGCGATGAGTAGCACGGCACTCAACAGGAAGAGCCGGGGCACCAGCCGGGCCGGCCGCATCCGCGCCATGACCCGGGCGAGAGCGATGGTCAGGGCCATGGAGAGAAGCGCGGCCGCGATAACCATCGGGGGGAGCGCCGCTACACCGAAGGTCGAGAGGAGGAGCGCGTCCCGGGTGGATTTGCCGGCGAGCTGGAAAGCGATGATGACCGTGCTGGCTGCTGCCGCGGCGGCGGCTGCCCGTCGATCCGCGGTGGAACGAAGACCCGCAAGACTCATTTAGTACCCGAAGCCTGCCTGAAAATAGAGCCCGGTCCGCTCTTCTCCTTTTGCCACCGCTATCGAAAAGGCGAATGCGCGATCCATGAACGCGAACCAGACACCACCACCGCCGGCCGCGTGCCAGCGGTCGGATGACTCGCCCGCGAGAAACACCCGCCCGACATCACCTAGTCCGAACACCCCAAAGTCAGCCGGTAGCACCAGGTCGAGGTGAGCGAGAGAGAGACGCAACTCGACCGAGCCGTAGGCGGATGCGTCACCCGCGTACCGGTTGACCTTCCCCAGGCGTACCGTGGAAGGCCCACCGATGAAGGCAGATTCGAAGAAGGGGTAGTGCCCCCAAACTTTCTTTCCGCCTATGCGAAACGAGAGCGTGGGGTCGAGTGGGATGTCCGCCGTGAGATAAGTCGCGGCCACACCTTCGACCTCTCCGAAGGTGCTGTCTACGTCCCATACCGCAGGATAGAGGTTGCCGCCGAGCTCCAGCAGAACCCCGCGAGTTGCGGCGGTGCGGCGGTCCCGGCTGTCGTGCAGCAGGGTAACGCCTCCTCCGATCTCGCCGAAATTGCCGCTTCCGTACAGGTCGCCGAGCGTGAAGAGGAAGCGACCAGGACGCCGGTCGGTGGACGCGTATTTGAGTTCGGGCCCGACCTGAAGGGTGGTTCGTCCGCCGAGACCGAACACGAGAGACGGATGGAGGCCGAATGCGTTCTGGGTTATCCGGTAGAACTTGTTGTCACCGGGTGCGGCGATCTCGTTGCCGAACCCATGGAAGCTGATCACGTCCACCCCTGACGCGCGAACCAGAACCTCGGCGTAGCTGGAAGAATTCTCCCGCCGGAACTGCCCCAGGTAATCCACGCGATAGCTCTTGGGTCCGGAAGCGAAACCCGCCCGGAAACGGTGCCGAGTCGAGTAGGGGTTCTTACGAAAGCCGTAGGTCGAGAGAGTCCGGCCGCCACCAACGTACAATCCGATATCGGGTCCGTAGTGTACCTGGGTGCTCGCGGTCCAGCGGCTGCCCCAATCGCGCGGCGGCAGAGCCTTGGGACTCTTCCGCGGCGCAACATAGGGGCGCCGATCCACACCGGCGCCCGAGCCCTGGACTCGGGCCGGTCCGTCGGGATCGTCGTAGAAGCGCTCACCGCGGCCGCCGGTAGAGTCCTCCAAGCTGTCCCGGCCATCGCCTCCCAGGATCCGGAGCAGGGGGCCGCCTCCCCGCTGGCCGCTCACCACCGCGGCATCGTCTCCGCCATCGAGAAACAGCCGCACCTCCCTGGTGACCGCCGGGTCGAACTGCCGGCGGAAATAGGGCTCGCCCTCCGCAGAGTCGCTGCTCAGGGTCACCTCCACTTCACCACTGGGCTCTCGGGTGAGCCGCGCGCGATCGCCGGCATCGGTGGCGTGAACGTCCACCTGTTTTCCCAACTGCCGGTAGTAGCGTTCGGCCGCCTGGAGCAGGTGGTCGCGGCGGGCACGCAGGGCAGATGCGAGCGGCTGCCCCATGAGGGCGTAGTGCTGCGGCGGCAGGGCATGCACCGCGGCATCGATGACGGTGTCGGTGAGCGCCGCGCGAAGCGAGCCGACCACCGATTCCCAGACAGGCCACTCGACATCGCTGAGGAATCGGCGATCGAGGTCGCGTCCGTTCCAGGTGGCGCCCGGGATGTAGGGGTAAGTGGGGCCGAAGTTTATCAGCTGGGGAGCGCTCTGCCGGGCAACGCTCAAGAGCAGGCCGTCGTATTTGACGAAGGCCTGATCGCGATCGAGTGGGATAGGGACCCAGCGCCGGGGCAGCGTGTTGCCGAACCTGGCCCATCTCCATTGATCGCCGTGGCGATCCCAGTCGCCGATCAGAAGATCAAACAGCCGTGCGGTGACGAGCGCGCGGGTATCCACCCGGTCCTCGGGGCTCCGTTGCACCCACTCAAAAAGGCTGTCGCCGTCGATGATTTCCGTGGCGCCACCCCAGTGTGCTAGCGGGCCGGTCGGCCCGCCAATCCGATCCTCCAGGAAACCCATGACCCCGCCGAAGTCGGCGTCGAAGTCGCCCAGCCCACTGTGCGGGAGCACCACGAGGCGGGACTCGCCGTGGAGGATGCCGGCCGCGGTGAGGAGTGGGCCAACCACGAGCGGCCCGGTGGGGAAGGCAGAGCTGGTCTGGTCCCGCACCACGCTCTTGGCCACGGTGCTACGGAGTTCGGGGGGCAGCGCTGCGGACGGGTCTTTATCGACAGAGCGAAAGAAGAACTCACGGCCGTCCGGTGCCGCCAGGCGCAGCGACTTGGTTTGCTGCCCGCCACCCTTCGATATCGGCCGGAGTCCGCCGGCAAAAGTGCGGAGATCGAGCACCGGCACGGTGATCGGGGTGGTCCAGAGCGAGCGGTACTCGCTTCCGAGCAGCAGGCGGTGCAATCCGCCCGCCCGGTATCGCGGCCCCGGCGCCTGAAGCGTGTCATGCTGTGCAGCGGAGTCGCGCTGCTGCGCGTTGACCTCGGTCGGCGTGAGCCACGCGGCCGCCAGGCCGACCAACAGAGCTCTCAGTGGGTTCATGGTGGTTCACTCCACCCAGGTCGAGAAGACTTCATGGCTGTGTCCGGCACGATCGACCTCCAGCACCGCCAGCCTAGCGGGGCCGGAACGGGGTACGTCCAGCCGGGCAAAGCCGCTCGCCTTCCGGGCTAACAAGCTTCCCCGAATGCGGGCCGCTCTCCCGCTGTGTCCGTAGATGCCGCCGCCGCTGACCAGCTCGAGCGGCACGCCCGCCTGCGTGATCACCTCGAGGTTGTGCTCATGTCCCGCTGCGTACAGGCCGGGCGGCGCCCCGGCAAACGCGCGGCGGAAGGCCCCAATCAGCCGGCGATACGCGCGCGATGACATGTCCTGCCTGGAAATACCCCGGCTCCGGATCACGGGATAGAGCGAGCCCACCAGCGGCAAAGGCAGCCAGAGCCAGGGGGCAACGTTCCTGAGGGGGAAGAGATGATCCTTCCACCCGAAATGCCCGCCGTGAACTCCACCCGACGCCAGCGGGTGATGGGCTGCAACGACCACCAGCCGGCCCTTCGCTCCCGCGACGGCCGCGTGCAACGAATCCACCACTTCCGATTCGGCATCCTCAGGGCAATCCGAGTTCGGGTCGGTCGGCTTGGGCCCGCCGTGGAGCCACCACTGGGTGTCGAGCAGCACCAGCCGAACGCGCCTTCCCAGGTCAACCACACTCGGTCCGGGGCATCCACCGCCGGGCCGGAGTCGGACCACTCCCCCTCCGGCCGAATCTATGAACGCTTCCTGCCGCCGAATCGACTGCCAACCGTCCTTACCGTATCGCGCCCAATCATGATTACCCGGAACGAAGAAGCCGGTCGCTCCCGCTTCCCTGACCGTCTCCACCTGCGCCGAGAGCCGCCGCTCCGCCTCCGCACGATCAGGCTCTCCCGGAGCCGGGAGTCCCCGCGGATACACGTTGTCGCCCAGGAATACCACTACCCGCTCGGCGTGAGACGCGGCCAGGTCTTGTCGCAGGGCCTCGAGCACCGGCTCGCCGTGGGGATCGGGGTCGCCCGCGTCGCCGATGAGGTAGAGGCTGGCCTCGACCTCGTCCGGCGGGAGGACGGGCACCGGTGCCGGGGTGGGCGGCGGAGTCCCGGCGCAGGCTAGAACGCAGAGCAGCGCCGTCGCGCGCCAGACCTGAGATCGCAGGTTCACCGGCTGAACGCCGAGCCGGGGAGTCCCCTCGACTTTCGAGCGTATTCCCGTCCGATCGCTAGCGCCAGGAGTAGCCACCCGGCCGCGAGCACCAGATTCACCCGGGCAAAGCCCGCGGTCCCGAAGCCGAGGAGCGTGGTGCCCGTGAACACCAGCACTGCTGACAACACGTCTCCCGCCCGCACGAAGAAAGAGTCGATGGCCTGCTTGGCCTTGTACTTCTGATCGCGGGTGGTGGGGAGGAAGAGTACGTTGCGCACCGTGTTCTGGATCGAGTAGTCGGTGGCGTTCTCGGCGATCTTCACCGCCCGCACCAGGGCCAGGATCGGGGCGAAGGCGAGGATCGCGTACCCGGTGAGGGCGATCAGCGGAAGCACCACCACGGCCGCCTTCACCCCGAAGTACTTCAGGATCCGGGACACGAGAAAGAGCTGGACCAGGAGCCCTACCAGGTTGACCGCGAAGAAGAATTGAGAGTAGAAGCGGCCGATGTACTCCTGGACCGAGAGCCCGCCGGCGGCTCCCGCCGCCACCGCCGCCGCTGCGGCTCCGGCCACGGTGCGGCCCAAGATGTATTCACCGGTCGTATTCACCCAGTTGAGGACCAGCATGAGCAGGGCGATGAGTAGCAGGTAACGGTCGGCGAACACCAGCCGAAACGTTCCCCGGCGGGTCACGGGTCCGGTGCCGGGCAGCGAGACGGTGAGCTTCTTCATGTCCTCGATCATTGCGACCTGGTACTCGCCGGTGGCCGCCGGAATCTCCGCCGTGGTCATGTGCGTCGGGAGGTGGGTCTCGTGCCG
>DASYVW010000313.1:0-2688 GCA_035936675.1 Gemmatimonadales bacterium | reverse complement strand
CAGCACGGAAATGGCCTACGGCGTCACGCTCAACAACAATCCGGCGGTCCAGGATCTCTGGAACACAACTCCCGCCTGGGGCTTCCCGTTCATCGGGTCGGAGGGTGCGCCGGGCTGGGCGGCCAGCACACTGATCGACGGCGGGCTCTCGCAGAACGTGCTGGGGCTCGGCGGCTACACGATGGTGGCCAAGCTGGTGTACGCCGAGCTCTCGGTCTACCGGTCGGCGTTCCAGGGCGCGGCCGCGCCCTCGTCAACGACCGGGGCGATCCATGGCGTGGCGCCATACTGGCGGCTGGCGCTGCAGAAAGAATGGGAGCACCAGTACCTGATGGTGGGGACGTTCGGCCTGCACACCAGCCTCTTCCCCGATGTGTTGAGCGGCCCCCGGAATACCTATTCGGACGTGGGTGCCGATGCCCAATTCGAGTCGAAGGCCGGGAGCGGCAATGTCGTGGTCAGGGGAGCCTGGATTCACGAACGTCAGACCCTGGACGCGACGGTTGCGGCCGGCGGCTCCGCCAACGCGACGAACACGCTCAAGGTGCTGCGGCTCAACGCCAGCTACTATCCGAGGCAATGGCTTGGCGTCAGCGGCGGCTACTTCGACACCAGGGGCTCGACCGACGCGGGGCTCTATGCGCCCGCCCCCGTGGATGGCAGCGCAAGCGGCAATCCCAAGACCAACGGCGTCATCGGGGAAGTGGATTTCAACCCGTGGGAGAACACCCGTCTCGGCATGCAGTACACCGCCTACTCCAACTTCAACGGCGGGAAGACGGACTACGACGGGTCGGGTCGGGACGCGGCCGGCAACAACACTCTCTATGCCTTTGCGTGGCTGGCGTTCTGATTTCGGGGCGTCAACCCGAGACAGCCGATCTGGAAACGCCGAGTCGATGTGGGTCGTCTTGGCACGGTGCTGAGCTCGCGGCCGCGGAAGTTACCGTGTGTGGCTCGGTGGAAACGCTGCTCGCAAGGCATTCAATATGACAGCAACGTCGATTGCTTCCTGCAGCAGCGCTCCGGCTACCGGCGGGATATAGCCGAAGCTCGCCACCACCATCGCGGCCCCACTCAGCCCCAGTCCTGCCCAGATGCTCTGCCGGGCCAGGCGTAGGGTTCGGCGGCTGATCTTCATGGCCTCCGCCACCCGGGTGGGATCATCAGCCAGGATGACCGCATCGGCAGCTTCCGCGCTGATACCGCCCCCACCAGAAGCGAGAGCGATGCCCACCGTCGCGGTGCTGAGCGCCGGCGCGTCGTTGGTACCGTCCCCCACCATGAGGACCCGCGCCCCTTCCTTCATGAGACGCTGCACGTAGGCGACCTTCTCTTGAGGCAGCAGGCCGCCACGCGCCTCTTCGATACCCACCGAGCGGGCCACCGCCGTAGCATTGGCCTGATCGTCGCCGGAGAGGAGGGCGATCCTCGAGACCCCCAGCCGGCGGAGCTCCGGGATGAAGCCGGCCAGCTCGGGGCGCAGGCGGTCGGCGTACTCGATCAATCCGGCTCCCCGCCCATCCACCGTCACGTAGGCTCTGAGCTCCGCACCTTGGGTCTGGGCCAGCAGACCGCGGAGCGCCGGCTCGGCCTCAGGATGGCGGCTCATCACGTAGGACCACCCCACCGTCACCTGCTGGCCCTCCACTTGGCCAGCGACCCCCTGGCCGGGTGCCTCGGTGATGTGCTCCCCTGGCGGGAGAACGATTCCGCGCTCGACCGTCTCCTGCACCAGGGTGCGGGCGAGCAGATGGCCGGACCCGTACTCCACGCTGCCGGCGAGCCGGAGCACCTCACGCGCCGCGAACTCCGAAACCGTGAGCACCCGGGCAAACCTTCGGCCGCCCGATCGTGAGAGTTCCGGTCTTGTCGAAGATGGCGACGCCAACTCGGCCGAGCTGCTCGAGCGCAGTGCCGTGCCGGAAGATGATCCCACGCCGCGCCGCCCGATTGATGCCCCCGACCACCGCCACCGGCGTGGCGAGAATGAGCGGGCACGGTGTTGCGACGACCAGCACGGCAAGCACTCGGGTGGGATCGCCGGAGAGGAGATAGGCTCCGGCGCACACGATCAGGGTGAGGGGGGTGAACCAGACGGCGTATCGGTCCGCCAGCCGCTGGAGCGGCGACTTGCTCTCCTGAGCGGTGCGGACCAGGTCCACGATCCTGGCATACTGGCTTTCGCTGGCGGGAGCTGTCGCGCGGACGGTGAGGGGACCCTCGAGGTTGAGGCTGCCGCTGAGTAGGAGGATCCCGGGATGAGCACTCACCGGCATGGGCTCTCCCGTGATTCTCGACGCGTCCACATGAGAGCGGCCCTCGAGCACCATAGCATCACAGGCCAGCAGCTCCCCCGGCCGCAGCAGGAGATCGTCGCCCACTTTCACCAACTCGGCCGCCACATCGTCCACCGCGCCATCCACCATCCGATGAGCCACACGTGGGGCGGCTGTTTCCAGCTCTCGCACCGCCTCCGAGGCCCGCCCCTGGGCATACCGCTCGAGTGCCTCGCCGCCAGTCTGCATGAGGACCACAAGCAGACCCGCGAGCGGCTCCCGAAGGATCAGGGCGGTGACGATGGCAAGCATCGCCACGAGATCTGCGGCGAAGCGGCCCCCCGCGATGCCGCGCAGGGTCCCCACACGACTGGGAGGCCGGTGAGTGCCAGCCCCGCGCTCCACAGCA
>DASYVW010000312.1:0-2078 GCA_035936675.1 Gemmatimonadales bacterium | reverse complement strand
AAGGACAAGACGGTGTTCCTCAGCCCGCCGGTGAAGGTGGCCAAGGGCATCACGGTCACCAAGATCCCGCGTCAGGCCTACAAGACCCGGGACATCACCGGTGGTCTCCCGCGTATCGCCGAGCTGTTCGAGGCGCGGCGCCCGAAGGATCCGGCCACGATCTCAGAGGTCGATGGCGCGGTGAAGTTCGGCGAGATCAAGCGCGGCAAGCGCGAGATCTTCGTCTATCCGGAGACCCCGGCCGGAGCGGCGGAAGAGGTCGAGCCGCAGCTGTACGAGGTACCGGCCGGCAAGCACCTCCGGGTGCACGAGGGCGACCGGGTGCGGGCGGGCGACCGCCTCACCGAGGGTCCGGTCAACCCGCACGACATCCTGCTCATCAAGGGTCCGCGTGCGGTGCAGGAGTACCTGCTCAACGAGGTCCAGGAGGTCTACCGGCTTCAGGGCGTGCGCATCAGCGACAAGCACATCGGCGTGATCGTGCGCCAGATGCTGCAGAAGGTGCGCGTGACCGAGCCGGGCGATACCGACTTCCTCGAGGGCGAGACGGTGGATCGCCTCACGTTCCGCGACGATAACGAACGGGTCGTGAAGCGGAAGGGTACCGCCGCGCAGGCCGAGCCGGTGCTGTTGGGCATCACCAAGGCGAGTCTCACGACCCAGTCGTTCATCTCGGCTGCGTCCTTCCAGGAGACCACCCGGGTACTGACCGACGCCGCCATCCGTGGGGCCAAGGATGACCTCCTGGGTCTCAAGGAGAACATCATCATCGGTCACCTCATCCCGGCGGGCAGCGGCATCTACCGTTACGCCGAGATCGATATCGAACCGCCGGCGGGCTACGAGCCGCCGCCGCCGCGGATCGAGGAGGTGCCGGTCGCCGCCGCTCCGGTGCTCACCGCGGCAGGGTTGTTGGCGGACGAGGAATAAGTAGACCCACCCCCTGGTGGGCCGACGCCCCACTCCTCATGGAGTGGGGCGTTTTTCGTCTATGGGAGAATGCGTAGCCGCGCGGGTCGGGTCCGGAGCTCGGCAGGTGGATCGGTGGGGAGCACGCCGGTCACGAGGTAGTCGCCGGGTTCGACCGCCGCGCCGAGATTGGTTCGCTGAGGCCAGCTGTCGTGGAACTCGAGGGCCGCGCCGGGCGCGAGCGAGCGCACCTGCAGCACGGCGGGGACGACGGCCCCTTCCAACCGGCGCCACACCGGCGTGCCGTCACGCCGGGTGACGACGATATCGAAGGCGGCCGGCCGGCCCTGCAGATAGACACTGGCGGCGCGCCGATCCGCGTTCGTCAGCCGAAGCGTGATCGGCACCCCTTCGCCCACGCGCACGCGAGCGGGCATCACGAGGTGAAGCGTCATCGGACCGAGAAGAATGCCCAGCAGGCTCAGGGCGTAGAGCAGCACGACGAAGCGTCGCTAGAACGTGGTCAGCGCCCCGAGCTCCCGCTCGATGTTCGAGATCGGGCTGTAGGCGTAGAGGGTGCCCACACCGCTCGCGTTCAAGTTGGCCCCCCAGAGGATGCCCACGAGGGTGATATTGCTGGTACCCTTGAACGCCGGCGCTCCGCTATCGCCGGCGCGCGAACGTGCGGTAACGATGGTCTGGCAGAGCTGGACGATATCGGTGTCTTGGACCGCGATGTTCACGCACGTGTTCGTGACTTTGCCGGTGGTCCAGCCGGAGCTTCGACCAACCTTCCCGACAACCTGGCCCACGGAGGCGCTGCCCTCGGCGGTGATGCTGAAGTTGCCGTTGATCGTGACGGCGCCGTTATTGGGCCCGGTAGTCTTCGCGATCTTCCCCAGACTTGAGGTGGTGGTGGACGCGTACGCCGCCCGCGACGCATCGCTGAACCGGCAGCGAGAGCCAACGGGACAGCCGGTCTTACTCTGGGAATAGCCCGGGTCGCTCACCTCGGTGGCGAACTTCACGGGAGCCGTGGTTTGGAGCGGCTGATAGTACGGAGTTGCTTCCACGCCGCCCTGATGATTGGTGCAGTGGGAGGCCGTGATAAAGGACCTCTGGCCGTTGCGCAGCGCGTTGAAGCCCAGCGTGCACAAAAAGCCGGGAAA
>DASYVW010000311.1:0-9870 GCA_035936675.1 Gemmatimonadales bacterium | reverse complement strand
CGCCATGTTCGCTACGCCACGGTACGTGGTCAAAGGAGGAGCGCTCATGGTCGAAGAGGGTCAGCTTCGGCGCGCGCCGGCGGGCCGCCGGCTGCACGTCCGACCCGGTTATGACGACGCCGTGCTATCCGACCTCAGGCGCCATTTCGACGCGTATTCCACGATCTCGTTCGAGAACTACCCGGTAGAGGGAATCAGAGATGAGCCGATTGTTCTGTGATGCTGGAGCCGCGCCATGAAGATCCGCGGCGTCCTCATCGAGGACACCTTCGCCGAAGCGTTTACCATGCGGGTGGCCCGCATCGTGATCACGGGACGCAGTACTCGCTGGGTGCGGGCGGCTGCACTCAAGCTGACGGGATTCGCCACCTCGGTGATCGGTTGCAAGGTCGAGGCGGGAGTGGAGCGAGAGCTTTCTGCAAACGAAACACCGGATGGCCGGCCCGGCGTCAACGTGCTCCTCATGACAATGAGCAAGGACGATCTGGGCAAGCGGCTCATCGAGCGAATCGGTCAGACCGTGCTCACCTGTCCTACAACCGCCTGTTACGACGGCTTGCCGGGGGTGCCGGACCGAGTGGGGGTCGGATCGGCGCTCCGGTTCTTCGGGGACGGGTTCCAGAGCAGCAAGGTGATTGCAGGCGAGCGGTTCTGGAGAATACCGGTCATGGAGGGCGAGTTCCTGGTTCAGGAGAAGTTCGGCATGCTCAAGGGCGTGGCCGGCGGCAACTTTCTGATTCTGGCCCGGAGCGCAGACACGGCGTTGGAAGCGGCGGAAGCAGCGGCCGATGCCATGGCCTCGCACCCGGGCATCTTCCTTCCCTTCCCCGGCGGTGTGGTGAGGAGCGGAAGCAAGGTGGGCTCCCGGCGGATCAAGTCGATGATCGCCTCCACCAACGATGCCTACTGTCCCACGCTCCGGGCCATTACCAAGACCGCGCTCCCCGAAGGGGTCAACTCGGTGCTCGAGATCGTCATCAATGGAGTTGACTCACCGGCGATCGCGTCCGCTATGCGAGTGGGCATCGATGCGGCATGCCGTGACGGAGTCGTACAAATCAGCGCCGGGAACTATGGCGGCAAGCTCGGCCCGCATCACTTCTACTTGCGGAAAATCATGGATGGAGCCGTGCCGTGAGCGGTCTGGTCGCCAAGCTGAAGACCAGGCTGCAACAGCGGGCCGATCTGTCCGAGGTTCTGGCTGAGCCGTGGACAACGCTCTCGCCGAGCGACATGGCGGGACGTACCGTATACCTCGAACGCGACGGCAGAGTAACCCTGGGTGATCTCTTCCACATCGAAGGCCAGCCCGCCGGCCGCATCGAGTTCACCGGCGAGCTGGACCTGGCCGACCGCCTGGGTGCAGGCCTCCAGGAAGGCGAAGTCGTGGTCAAAAGCAATGTCGGCCGCGAGGCGGGACTCGCCATGGCCGGCGGCATCCTCGACATCGATGGCGATGCCGGCCCCCGGGCAGGCGCCGCACCGCTCGGGTACACGCGCGGGATGGTGGGTGGCGAGATGATCGTGAGGGGCTCCGCCGGAGCGGACGCGGGTGCGGCCATGCGCCGGGGACTCCTCGTCATCGGCCGGACGGCCGGGAACCAGACCGGGCGTGGCATGATCGCCGGGACCGTGATCATCCTGGGTGCGGCGGGACCGGACACCGGCCTCTGGTCCAAACGGGGATCGGTGGTGGCCCTGGGCAAGATCACGCCGCCCGAGACCTACGCCTACGCGTGCACCTATCAGCCCATCCACCTGCGGATAATCCTCGAACGGCTCCGCAGCAGGTATCGGCTGCCGATTCAGCGGAAACACTTCACCGGCCTTTACCATCGCTACAGCGGCGATCTGGCCGAGCTTGGAAAGGGAGAGATCCTGGCATGGACACGCTCGTGACATCACTCCGGATGAACGAGGCCGCGAGCGAGATCGCCGACAACATGGCGGATCAGGCCGACATCCTTCGGGTCAAGACCCACCGACTTCCCGGCGGGGCCCGGGTGATCGATGCCGGGGTTGAGGTGGACGGCGGCATCGAAGCCGGGCTGGCTCTGGCCGAGATCTGCATGGGAGGACTGGGCAACCTGGCTTGCGCTCCGGTTCAGATTGGAGACAAGTCGCACCCCGGCGTGATCGTCTGGACTGATCACCCGGCCGTTGCCTGCATGGCATCCCAGTATGCCGGATGGGCGATCTCGGTGGGCAAGTTCTTCGGCATGGGATCGGGGCCGCTCCGTGCGCACGCGCGGGTGGAGCGTGAGCTGTTCGAGAAACTGGGGTATGAGGAGCAAGCCGACGAAGCAGTGTTGGTGCTCGAGACCCGTACGCTCCCCACCGACGAGGTCGCAGCCTGGGTGGCGGATAAGGCCGGGCTCCAGCCGCTCCAGCTCACGTTTGTCGTGGCCCCCACCGCGAGCCTCGCGGGAGGGGTCCAGATCTCGGCCCGCATCATCGAGACCGGGCTCCACAAGATCGAGACGCTGGGCTTCGACGTACGGCGGGTGATCAGCGCCATCGGTACCGCGCCGCTGCCTCCAGTGGCCAAGAACGACATCCGGGCCATCGGACGCACCAACGATTGCATCCTCTACGGGGGGCAGGCGCGCTATACTGTGCGCGCAGGAGACAGCGAGTTGGAGGAGTTGGCGAAGCAGGTTCCTGCCTCGGCTTCGCGAGACTACGGCACTCCATTTTACGAGATCTTCCAGCGTTACGGAGGGGACTTCTATAAGATCGATCCCCTGCTCTTCAGTCCCGCGGAGGTCTGGCTCACCAGCACAGAGACCGGGCGAACATTTCACGCCGGACTCTTGAACCCCGATATTCTCGAAGCCTCGCTGTACACTCTTTAAACCAGGAGCTCTCCATGCCCCGTCGCTCGAGTTGGTTGCTGATACCCGCCTTTGCGCTCGCCGCTGGCTGTAGTAAGGGCGGGGAAAAGGCGGCTACGCCCGGAGCGGACACGACCGCTGCCGCCGCCCCAATGTCACCCGAGCCGATGGCGATCGTCACCGTGCTCTACAACCCTCCGAAGGACACGGCGGCGTTCGAGAAGTACTATCGGACTACGCACGTTCCTCTGGTCGTGGCGAATCAAGGGGAGATCGGATTCGTGCGCGCCGATCTCACCAAGTTCACCTCCACGGCCGACGGCAAGAAGCCGACGTTTTATCGCCAGGCGGAGCTCTACTTCAAATCGATGGATGACCTGAAGAAAGGAATCGCCACGGAGGGGTTCAAGAAGGTGGCCGACGACCTGAAAAAGTTCGCGACCGGCGGCCTGACCGGCATGATCGCCACGACCACGAACCCGCATGAGGCCGGGTCCGGCCAGGCGCCGGCGGCCATCTTTACCGTCATCTATAAGACACCGAAGGACACCGCTGCGTTCGAGAAGTACTACGCGGAGACCCACATCCCCCTGGTCGTGGCAAGCCAGGATCAAATCGGATTCGAGCGGGCGGAGCTCACCAAGTTCAATTCCAACCTCGATGGATCCAAGCCGGCACGGTATCGCCAGGGGGAGCTCTATTTCCCGTCGATGGACGCGCTCAAGAAGGGCGTCGCCACTCCGGCCTTCAAAGGAGTCGCGGACGATCTATCCAAGTTCGCCACCGGCGGGTTCGACGCACTCGTCGCGGTGGAGACGAAATAGGTGCAGGTCGTCGTCCTCGCCGCGCGTGCCGGGTGGCACACCCACGAGCTGGAGAGGGCGGCGGCCGAACGGGGGCACCAGCTGACGGTGCTCCCCTACGAGGGGCTGGTCGCACGTGTGGGGCCAGCCCCCGGGCTGCGTAGCAAGAATACCGAGCTGGATTCCGCCGACATCGTGCTGGCGCGGATCATACCCTCCGGGTCGTTGGAGCAGATCATCTTCCGGGTGGATGCCTTGCACCGGCTGGAGGACCGCGGTATCCGAGTGGTAAACTCGCCGCGGGCCATCGAGCGCACGGTGGACAAGTTCTGGACGTCCACCCTGCTGGAGCAGTGCGGTATCTCCACCCCGGAAACCGTCGTCTGCGATGACCCGGAGGAGGCCATTGCAGCTTACCGAACACTCGGTGACGTGATCGTGAAGCCGTTGTTCGGCTCGATGGGGCTGGGCATGGTGCGCGTCAGCGACGAGGAGATGGCGTTCCGGGTCTTTCGCACCATCGAGCAGATCCGTGGCGTCTACTACGTCCAGCGGACGGTGGATCACGATGGGACGGACATACGGGCCTTCGTCTTGGGGGGGCGGGTGATCGCCGCCATCGAACGACGCGCCTCCGGCTGGCGCACCAACCTGGCGCGCGGAGGCACCGCCCGTAGCCTCTCTCTCAGCGAGCAGCTCTCAGCGCTCGCCGTGCGCGCCGCGGCCGCGGTGGGGGCCGATTATGCCGGGGTGGATCTTCTGACTGGGTCGGACGGAACCACTTACGTCCTCGAGGTGAACGGCATACCTGGATGGAAGGGACTTCAGGAGGCAACCGGGCTGGATATAGCCGGGCGGCTGGTTGACCACCTCGCTCGCGCGCAGTGACTACTCCGGCGGAGGTTGCTGCCGCAGGTCAGCTCGCGTGCCTGCTCGAGGTAAGCGCGCCCAAGCCCGGCAACGTGTCGCCCGGACGGCACTTTCACGACACCCGGTATGAGGATTTTTTGGCCAGCGCCGTAGCAATCGGTCCGGCGCTGGCAGCGGCTGGAGAGAATCCGCTGGGCACGACGATCCGAGGCGCGGTCGAAGCCACGCTGCGATGGACCCGATCAAACACCAATCTTGGCATCGTGCTCCTGCTGGCGCCGCTGGCGCGTGCCGCGCTGCGGGAAGGCGCCAGCCTGCGGGAGCGGCTCCGGACCGTGCTCGCCGAGACGACCGTGACCGATGCCGGCGAGGTGTACGCTGCGATCAGACGAGCTCGCCCGGGGGGGCTGGGCGAAGCCAAGGCTGAGGACGTGGCGGGAGCTCCGACGGTTTCCCTCAGGGATGCCATGGCATTGGCGGCCGAGCGGGATGCCATTGCCCGAGAGTATGTGACGGACTTTGCCCTGACGTTCGAGACTGGTGTACCCGCTGTGCTCGCCGCCCGGCGCGAGGGGCTCGCCTGGAGCGACACGGTGGTCGAGGCGTACCTCGCCCTGTTGGATGCGACACCGGACACCCACATAGCCCGGAAGCTCGGGGCAGCCGAGGCTGCGGCGATCTCCCTCCAGGCCCGGGAGGTCCGCACCGCAGGGGGCACTCGCTCGCCGGAAGGCAGGCGGGCGTTGGGGCTCCTCGATGCCGGGCTGCGCGATGAACGGAACCGGCGCAACCCGGGCACCACGGCCGATCTCACCTGCGCCGCGTTATTCGTCGTTATACTTGAAGAGGGATGGGACCGCTGAGGAGAACCGCCGTGCAGAGCAGCTTCCGGGTCCAGGTCAGCAAGGACTACCTCGTCTTCGCATCAGCCCACTTCATCACATTCAAGGGGCACCAGTGCGAGTCGCTGCACGGGCATAATTACCGGGTTGGCGTTGCCGTTGAGGGGTCGGTCGACTCGGAATGCCTTTTCGTGCTGGACTTCAGCGTGCTCAAGCAGATCACCCGCAAACTGGTCGATCGCATCGACCACAAGGTCCTCCTTCCCACGCTCAATCCGAAGCTGGCCTTTCGGGAGGACGGCGATCGCATAGCGGTCGATTACTTCGGGCAGCCCACCTACGTATTCCCCAAGCGCGATTGCGCTTTGATACCGATTCCGAACAGCACGGCCGAAATGCTGGCTCAGTATCTGGGATCACAGGTTCGGGAAGAACTTGTGGCCGGAGGCTACACCCACCTGACCGGTCTGGACCTCGAGGTGGAGGAGAATTACGGCCAGTCCGCCACCTACCACGAGGCGCTCGTCCCCGACTGATCGGGCCGGTATGCCGACTGGCCGAGCGCGGCCAGGTCCGCGGCAGTGACCCGGCCGGTGTGAATGGCGCTCGCGATGAGCGCGCCGTCACAGCCGGTGTCTCGCATGCGCTCGAGATCCAGCCGGGTCAGAATCCCTCCACCAGCCAGCAGCCGCAGGCGAGGAAACCGGCGGCGCAGCGTCTCCAGCAGGCCCAGGTCCACACCGCACCCAGTCCCGATCCGGCCGAGATCCAGGAGCAGCATCGTCATGACACCCGCGGCCGCAGCCTGGTCCGCCAGGTTCAGCACATCGGGGCCCACACCCCTGGCGTCCTGCATCGCCGGATGGAGAACCGGGGTGCCGAGCCGAAGATCGAGACTGAACACGATGCGGGTGGGGCCAACCACTTGGACCAT
This sequence comes from Gemmatimonadales bacterium, assembly GCA_035936675.1. GTDB lineage: Bacteria > Gemmatimonadota > Gemmatimonadetes > Gemmatimonadales > GWC2-71-9 > CAVVWJ01. The sequence continues at coordinate 3,587 of DASYVW010000311.1, read as the reverse complement.
GGTGCCGAGATCGGCGAAGGCGTGCAGAGTCTCCAGCCCGACCACGACCTGGCTTGCACCACAGGAGAGCACCTCGAGCGCACCGCCAGGCAGGCTGGTGCCGGCATCCACCATCAACCCGCCGGAAAAGCCGGTATGAAAGTCGGCGAGCTCGCGGATCAGGGAGCGCTGAATGGCCCCACCTTGAATCGCGTCGAGATCGGCTACATAACATTCGTGAACGTCGAGCATCGCATGGAAGGCCCGAAGCAGCGCCACGGCGTCGCCGACCCGTTCAGGGACCAGCCCCGACTTGAGCGGTGCGTAGCGGGTGCGCTCTCCCGCCTGCGCGTGCACCGCAACCCCGCCGGCGAGATCCAGGACCGGAATGATCTGCATGGCTGATCTTAGTCCCCTGAGAGACGAATGACCAAGACGGCAATCCTCGGCTGGGATATCGGTGGCGTGAATACCAAGGCGGCCCGGCTTCGGCCGGGCGCCGAAGGTTTCGTCCTTCGGACCGTCTCCCTGCCATACGAGGTGCAGCGAGAACCGGGGGCGCTCGTACCGATGCTTCACGCTGCCGCGCGAGAGGTCGGCGGCGAGCCCGGCGATATCCACGCCGTGACGATGACCGCGGAGCTCTCCCAGGCGTTCCGCACGAAACGCGAGGGCGTGGGCTTCGTGCTCGACGCACTCCAGGCTGCTTTCCCAGGCTCCACCGTGTACGTGTACACCGTGGATGGGCGCTTCGTCGGGTCACAGGAGGCACGCGAGTGGCCGCTGTTGGTGGGCGCGTCCAACTGGGCTGCGACCGCGAACTGGGTTGCCCGAACCATCCCTACCTGCGTGCTCATCGATATCGGCACTACCTCCGCCGACTTGATTCCTGTGATCGACGGGCGGGTCGCCGCTGTGGGCCAGACGGACCCGGAACGGCTCCTCAGCGGAGAGCTGGTCTATTCCGGCGCGCTCAGAACCCCAGCCGAGGCGATTGCCCAACAGGTCCCGCTCTGGGGAGGACAGGCCGGCGTTTCGGCGGACGGCTTTGCCCTGATCGGGGACGCCCATCTCTGGCGTGGCAACCTGCACAGCGACGACTACACCTGTCGCGCGCCGGACGGCCGGCCCGCCACCAGGGTGTTCGCGGGTGAGCGGCTGGCCCGGATGGTCTGTGCCGATCGGGACATGCTCGACGATTCTGCCATAGACGGTATTGCAACCGCATTGGCCGACGCACAGGTGCGCACGCTGGTGCAGGCCCTCAATCGGTTACGGGCACGGTGGCCAGCCATCGTGGTCGCCGTCGTGACTGGACTGGGCGACTTCATCGCGGCGGATGCCGCACGCGCTGCCGGCCTGGCGACGATTTCACTCGCCGAGCAGCTGGGCCCTGCCTCGCGTACTGCTCCTGCGGCCGCGGTGGCCTGGCTGCTCTCGGAATGGCTGCCCTCGAGCGGATGATCGGGTCACCCCAAGGCGCCGTGACGGTCATCAAGATCGGCGGAGGCCTCACGTGGGTGCCTCAGGCGCTCGACCGAGTCTGCCGGGCGGTCGGGCAAGTCTCGCGTGAATGGCCGATCGTCGTGGTCCCGGGAGGCGGGCCGTTTGCCGATGGGGTGCGGGAGTTCGATCGCAGGGTGGGCGTCTCGTCCGACGTTGCGCACTGGATGGCCATCCTGGCGATGGATCAGTACGCCCATGTGCTGGCGAGCCGTATTCCAGGCGCCGTTCTGGTCGAGGAGCCCGGCTGCATTCGCGAGGCGCTGGGCCCGGCCGGAGCCGTCGTGCTCGCACCATCCCGCTGGATGCGGTCGGCCGACGTCCTGCCGCACACGTGGGATGTCACCAGCGACAGCATCGCCGCGTTCGTGGCGGGGGCACTCGACGCAAGGCGCCTGATTCTGATAAAGCCCGACTCCGCAGCTTCGGAGCCGGTCGATCGGTATTTCTCGACCACCCTACCTGCAGGGATGGCTTATTCCATCATAGGCTGCGATCGGATCGAGGAGCTCTCGCAAGAGCTCACCCGCTAGCGCGCTGGCGTCGAATGGAACCACCGTTGGCCGGTCGCTTCTTGGCAAGGTGTTCCACGAAGCGATCTGCCGGGACGGGGCGACCGACCAGATAACCCTGGATCTCGTCACACCCCTGCTTCTGCAGCAGGGCGAGATGGGCTTCCGACTCGACCCCCTCGGCGATCACCCGCAGTCCCAGCGCGTGACCCATGGCGATGATCGCGGTCGTGATGGCCGCGTCGTCGGGCTGGACCGCGATCTCCCGGATGAAGGAGCGATCGATCTTCAGCGTGTCGAGAGGGAAGTGCTTCAGGTAGCTGAAGGAGGAATACCCCGTCCCGAAGTCGTCCACGGCGAGGTGCAGACCCATGGCCCGAAGCGCATGCAGGGCATCGGTCCCCTCCTTGTGGTGATTGACCAGGACACTCTCGGTCAGCTCGAGGCTCAAGTACCGCGGCTCCAGCCCGCTCACCTGCAGCGCGCGCGACACGGTATCGATCAACGAGCGTTTCAGCTGACGGCTCGACAGATTTACGCTGACCCGAATCCGGGGAAGCCCCGCGTCCTGCCACGCGCGATTCTGAAGGCAGGCGTTTTCCAGAATCCATTCACCCATCGGGACGATCAGTCCGTTCTCCTCCGCGATCGGGATGAACTCCGATGGCAGGAGCAGCCCCAACTCGGGGTGGCGCCACCGGAACAGGGCTTCGGCACCGACCACCGTGCCGGTGTAGGCGTCCACAATCGGCTGATAGTGGACCTCGAACTCGTTCCGATCCAGCGCCTTCCGAAGATCGTTCTCCAGGGTCAGCCGCTGGAGTGCCGTGGTCGTCATGGACTTGGAGTATGTCTGGTAGCTGCTGCCGCCCTGCTCCTTGGCCTTGTACATGGCGGTATCAGCGTGCATCAGCAGGGTGTCGATATCCTCGCCATCATACGGGTATATGGCGATACCGATGCTGGCATTGATGAAGATCTCATGGCTACCGACTCGAACCGGATGGGCAAAGCTGGACAGGATGCGCCGGGCCAGCTTCGCGGCGTCCTGGGCCTCCTGGAGGCCGGCCATGATGATGGTGAACTCATCGCCACCGAGTCGCGCGACCTCTGGAGCCAGGGACGCGACGGCCGGTCCCACCTCGTCCTCCCGCTCGCGGCAGCAGGATCGCAGGCGTGATGCCACATGTCGCAGCAGCTGATCGCCCACCTCATGCCCCAGCGTGTCGTTGATCCGGCTGAAGTGATCGAGGTCGATGAAGAACGCGGCCACCAGACGCTGGTTCCGGCTGGCCTGCTCCAGGGCGTAGGCCAGGCGCTCCTTGTAGGACAGCCGGTTCGGCAAGCCGGTGAGGCTGTCGTAATAGGCCAGCTCACGGACCTGATCCAGCATCCGCGCGTTCGCCAGCGCCACGGCGGCCTGGTCGGCAAGCCGCCGCATCTGCTCCCGATCTTCGTCGCTGGGAACCAGATCGAACCGTTCGCCGAGTGCGATCACCCCCGATAGCTGGCGCTGATAGGAGAGAGGCAGCACCACGAACGACTTGGCGCCAAGCTCCGTCATCGGTTCCAGGTATGGGGGCACACTGTCTT
>DASYVW010000310.1:0-2394 GCA_035936675.1 Gemmatimonadales bacterium | reverse complement strand
TAGGGCGCCATGCTCTCATGGATCCGTAGCCGTCGGGCGCGTGAACTCGGTGGTATCGCGATGGTTCTGCTGGTTGCTGCGTGCGCCTCGGGTGGCGACGCGGTGCCTCCGGTTTCTGTACCGGAGCCGGTGGCCATCGCGGTGCCGGGGCCAGTACGCCCGCGCTCCCGGCCGGCGAAGCCAGCCGTGCCGGCTCGTGCTCCGATTCCGGTACGGGCGCCAACCGCGCGCTCCCCGGAGCCTGAGCGCACGCCCGAGCCGCCGCGCGCCGCGCGGGCGCGTCCTCCCGTAAAGATCTGGGTCGACAGCGCCGCAATGGAGCGGGCAATCACCAAGCAATACGCCTACGAGCCGTTGTCGCTGGCCCTGGCCAAGCGCACCCGCAAGGTCGAGCTGGCCGACCGGGTTGCCGCGGCCGTCGTGTACGAGGCCGAGCGGAATAAGATCAGCCCCAGCCTCCTGGCCGCGGTGCTGCTGATCGAGAACGCGCCATTCGATACCACCGCCATCAGCAGTCAGGGGGCCGTGGGATTGATGCAGGTGATGCCGGTGCATATCGGCAGCTATGGGTGCCCGTCGCGAGACCTGAACAGCGTCGAGGCCAATATCTGTCATGGCGCCAGGATCCTGCAGCACAATATCAGGCGGGCCAAGGGAGCGATCCCGCTCGCGCTGACCCGCTACAACGGATGCGTGCGGGGCAGGAACACGCCCCGTTGCCACCGGTATCCGGGCCGGGTCCTCCGTGTTGCGTCGAAGCTGCGGCACGAGATGCTGGTGAACGCCGCCGGATTCGAGGGTGGCCTGCCGGAGGAGATCGCGCTGGGCGGCGAGCCCGGCCGCGCAGTGACGGTGCCGTCTCAGCCGGTGCTGGAGCCGGACACGAACGTCACCATCACAACCACCTCGGCCAGCGAGTGCACAACCTTCATCGGCTGTCTGAAACACCGCTGGAGTCAGCGGTAACGCACCACCGTGACCTCGACCCGCGACGCGAGCCGGGGCGTGTGCCAGATTCGGTGGGTCTGAGCCCGGAAGTCCGATGCCTTGGCCCGGAAGATGTTCGGTACCCACGTCTGGGGATTCCGGTCGTAGAGCGGAAACCAGGTGCTCTGAATCTGCACCATGAGTCGGTGGCCCCTCCTGAAGGTGTAGCTCTGCTGGTGCAGGTCCACCGTAAAAGCGAGCGGCGTGTTGAGCTGTAGTGGCGCCGGCGCAGAGAAGCTCTTCCGGTAGCGTCCCCGCATGATGTCGTGTGCCACCATGAGCTGGTAGCCGCTCTGACTCCAGTTCTCCGGCACGCTGTCGGGGAACACGTCGATCAGCTTCACCACCCAGTCTGCGTCGCGCCCAGTGGTCGAAGCGACGATTCTGGCGCTGATGTCGCCCGCGATGAGCAGGTCCTCGCTCAATGGCTCCGAGACCCAGGTCAGGACGTCGGGCCGCCCGTCCACAAACCGCTGGTCTTCGGTCTCCCAGGTGCGCCAACGAGAGCCGCGCGGATCGTAGGTCTCCTCGACCGGCCGGGGACGGTAGGGCACCGGATGCGCTGGATCGGAGATGTACTGGTCGAAGGCCGCTTCGCCGGCGGCCGGCGGATCGAACGACAACCTGCCGCCCGCTCGGAGAAAGATGCTGCGCGGCGTCCCGTTTTTTGGCGGCCAGGTATCGAACGATCGCCATTCCTTCGCGCCGGTATCATAGAGGTACGCCTCGGCCTCAGCCGCCGTGTTCTTGTCCTTGAGATAGTGCGCGAACCACGGCGCCTCGACATCGCGGAGATACCCTTCGGCCGTCCCGGGATCGACTACCGGCATCCGGCGCGCCTCGTTCCGCCATCCGCCGTGGTTCCAGGGGCCCATCACCAGAAAGTTCCGGTGCGCGGAGTCGCCCCGCTCGAGCGCACGGTAGGTCGCGAGCGGGCCGAAGCGATCCTCCTGGTCCCACCATCCTCCCACGGTGAGGGTCGGCACCGCCGGTCGCTCCAGCACGCGCTGCGCCGCTCGTTTCTGCCAGTACGCATCGTAAGTCGGATGGGCGACAAACGCGCTCCAGGTCGGCACTTTCTCCCGGAAATATTTCGCCTCCACGTTGGAAAGCGGGCCGAGCCGGCGATACCAGTCATAGGTGTCCCAGCTGCCGATCGGCAGCGGCACCGACATGTCCGAGCTCAGCTCCATGCTGCCAGCGTACTCAAACCCATACGACAGACGGAAGGCGCCCTGGTGGAAGAAGTCGTCCCCCATCCATGTGTCGGTCATCGGCGCCTGAGGCGAGATCGCCTTCACCGCCGGATGAGGATCGATGCCGGCCATGGTGGCGAGCCAGCCGGGGTAGGAGACGCCGAGCACGCCGGCGCGTCCGTTGTTGGCGGGCACGTTATGGAGTAGCCAT
>DASYVW010000309.1:0-5685 GCA_035936675.1 Gemmatimonadales bacterium | reverse complement strand
GCCCCCCGGTCGCTCCTACACCGCCCCCCGGTCGCGCCTACGCCGCTCACGGTCGCGCCTACACCGCTCACGGTCGCTCCTACACCGCTCACGGTCGCGCCTACACCGCTCACGGTCGCGCCTACGCGACTTACACCCAGTTCGGCAGCGCTTTGCGGTCACTCCTCCACCAATCCCGTGGACTTCGCCGCGACTTGCGCTCTGCTCGACACCGTTTTTGCTCCCTCCGTCGGCGTTTTCGAGCTCTCCGTCGCGAGCTCCGCCCGGTTCGACACCAATTTCGCTCGGTTCGAGCCCATTTCCGCTCTTCGCTCCCGTCCTTCCCGTCGTTCCCGTCCTTCCCTCCTTCCGCTCTTCCAACTACCTTCCCGCCTCGATGCCCTCCCGTACGCCTCTTCTGGATGATCGCGCGTTCGGCCGCACGTTGGCGCGCATGGCCAGTGAGATCGTCGAGCGAAGCCGCGGCACAGAGGAGCTCGTCCTCGTGGGAATTCAGCGCCGCGGTGTCGAGCTGGCCGACCGGCTCAAGCGGCTCATCGATGGCTCCGAAGGCTCCAACCTCCCGTGCGGCAAGCTCGACATCACCCTCTATCGAGACGATCTCCAGACCATCGGGCCGCGGCCTGTGGTCGGCGAGACCAAGCTCCCCGATCTCGACGGGAAGACGGTCGTCATCGTCGATGATGTGCTCTACACCGGCCGCACCGTGCGAGCGGCGCTGGACGAGTGCGCCGACTTCGGCCGGCCCCGCCGCATTCTCCTCTGCGTGCTGATCGACCGCGGTGGCCGGGAGCTGCCGATCCAGGCAGATATCGTCGGCACCAGCGTGAGCACCGGGCCCAGGGATCGGGTGGACGTCTTCGTCTCCGAGCTCGATGGCCGGGACGCGGTCGAAGTTGTACGGGGTAAATAGGATGACAAAGCGGAGTCCTACGTGAGCACCCCAAGTCTGGGCAAGGATCTGGTCGGCCTGGAGCCGCTGAGCGCCGAGCAGATCGAGCTCATCCTGGATACCGCCGAGCCATTCAAGGAGGTGAGCGAGCGCGCCATTAAGAAGGTGCCCGCGCTCCGGGGGAAGACCATCGTCAACCTCTTCTTTGAGGCCTCCACCCGTACTCGTATTTCATTCGAGTTCGCCGAGAAGCGGCTCTCGGCCGACACGGTCAACGTGGCTGCCGTCGGCTCGTCGGTGAGCAAGGGCGAGACGCTGGTGGACACCGCCAAGAACCTGGAGGCGATGCGGATCGACATGGTGGTCATCCGCCACGGCTCATCCGGCGCCGCGCAGTTTCTGGGACAGCGAATCCGGTCCAACGTGATCAATGCGGGCGACGGCAAGCACGAGCACCCGACGCAGGGCCTGCTCGATATGCTCACGCTGCGCGACCGGTTCAAGCGGATCAAGGGGCTGAAGGTGGCCATCTGCGGCGACATCCTCCACAGCCGGGTGGCCCGGAGCAACATCTGGGGACTCACCAAGCTTGGAGCGGAGGTGGGCGTCTGCGGGCCGGCATCGCTGCTGCCGCGAAACGTGCACGAGCTCGGTGTCACCATCCTGCCCCGCATCGAAGACGCGATTCAATGGGCCGATGCGCTCAACGTGCTGCGGCTCCAGCTCGAGCGAATGGAGTCGGGGTTCCTGCCTTCCCTCCGGGAGTACAATCGGGTATTCGGCGTGACCACCGAGCGCCTGGCCCGTGCGCCGAAGGATTTGCTCATCCTGCACCCGGGCCCGATGAATCGGGGCGTGGAGATCGACAGCGATGTGGCCGACGGGCCTCACAGTGTCATCCTGCCGCAGGTCACCAACGGCGTCGCGGTCCGGATGGCGGTCCTGTACCTGCTCGCCGGCGGATCGCCGGACTGGGCGCAGGGCGGGGGAGACGAGCGATGAGGCCGATCCTCATCCGGGGTGGCCGGGTGATCGACCCCTCCCGTGGCGCCGACGGCATTGCCGACGTGTACCTGGAGGACGGCAAAGTCGCCGCGGTCGGCCGCGACATCGGCTCACCGGAGCAGGCGCTGGTGCTCGATGCCGGCGGCAAGATCGTGGCGCCTGGCCTGATCGACCTTCACGTTCACCTCCGTGAACCGGGCAATGAAGATGTCGAGACCGTGGCTACCGGCGCGATGGCGGCCGCGGCCGGCGGTTTCTCGGCGGTGTGTGCCATGCCGAACACCGATCCCGTGACTGACAACCAGGCGGCCGTAGGCTTCATCGTGAGCCAGGCGCAGCGCGCCGGGAAGGCACGGGTCTATCCGATCGGCGCCATTTCGCTTGGCCAGAGAGGCCAACAGCTGGCCGAATTTGGCGAGCTGGTGGGAGCGGGCGCGGTGGCGGTGAGCGACGACGGCAAGCCGGTCGTCTCCAGCCACCTGATGCGGACCGCGCTCGAGTACGCCCGCACCTTCGGCATTCCCGTGGCCGATCACTGTGAAGATCCCACGCTGGCAGCCGGCGGGGCCATGCACGAGGGCATCGTCTCGACCCGGCTCGGCCTCAAAGGGATACCGTCGGCCGCCGAGGAGATCATGGTGGCGCGCGACATCCTGCTCGCGGAGCACACCGGGGGTCACGTGCACCTCTGCCACATGTCCACCCGGGGATCGGTCGAGCTGATCCGCCGCGCCAAGGAGAAAAGCCTGCGGGTCACGGCCGAGGCGTGTCCTCATCACTTCACCCTGACGCATGAGAGTTGCGAGGGGTACAACACCAACGCGAAGATGAATCCGCCGCTCCGGGAGCCGGAGGACCGCGAGGCCATCCGCCAGGGGCTGCGGGACGGGACGATCGACGTCATCTGTACCGACCATGCGCCGCATCACTACGACGCCAAGGAGCGGGAGTTCGACGATGCGCCCAACGGCATTATCGGACTGGAGACGGCGTTTGGCTTGGCGGTCACCGAGCTGGTGGAGACGGGACTCCTCACACTCTGCGACTTGGTGAACCGGATGAGCACCATGCCGGCCCGGATCTTCAACTTGCCGGGTGGGACTCTGGCGCCCGGTGCTCCGGCCGACGTCGTCATCGCCGACCCCAAGGCGGCCTGGGTGGTGAATCCCGCCACCTTCTTCTCCAAGAGCCGGAACACTCCGTTCGGGGGCCGGCGGCTCACCGGCAGGGCCGACCTTACCGTCGTCCGGGGCCAGGTGGTCTACCAGCGGGAGCGTTGAGCAAGACCTGGCCGGGAATCACCGAAAAGGCTCCCTGCAGGCTGGCAGTGAATTAGATTTGAGGGGCTTCCCGGTGACGTGCTCCCTGAAATCTCTTAGCAGCCCGAGCTCTCGACAGGGTGAGTCGCCTCACCCGGGAACGGATCGACGTCTTAGAGCGGATGAGAGGAATGTCTTCCCATGGCCAAAACTCCGGATACTGATGTGACCATCGAAGCGCTCCTGGAGCAGCGGACCCAGTACGAAGAATGGCTGGCCAAGCTCGATAACTCGGGTGACAAGGCGCCCCCCGCGGTGCGAGAGCGGATACGCGGTGACTACCAGGCTCGGCTCCAGAGCGTCATGGAGCAACTGCGCGGCCGGGGAAGCGCGGTCTCGGAAGAGCTCGAGCGGCACCATGCGTCACAAGCCGAGCTCGATCGCCAGCGCCGTGCAGCGGAGGAGGCGCTCGCCGAGGCGGAGGTCCGGCACTCGGTCGGCGAATACGCCGAGGACGAGTGGCGCCGGGTCAGCGACCAGAGCCGGCGGGAGATCGAGGAGCTGCGAGCTCAGCTCCGAAGCGTCGGCGCCGAAATCACCCGGTTGACCCAGGTCCAGTCGCTCATTGCGGCGCCTCGTAGCGCTGCGCCAGCCTCTGCGCCGCCGGCCGCCGCACCACGGCCTGCACCGAAGCCTGAGGTGATCGAGCAGGCTCCGTTCGTCACTCACGTGGCCGACCCGATGGAAGATCCGGCTGCCCCTCCTCCACGTACGGCTCCCCAGCCGCCCACGCCTCAGCCGGAGCCGGCAGCTGCCGAGGTGGACGAGCTCACCTTCCTCAAGTCCGTGTCGGACGAGGAACCTCGGGCCGCACCCCGGCGCACTGCGGCGAGTGGGTCATCCTCCACCGCCACGAGCGCCCCACCTCGTGAGCCCGAGGTCCAAGCTCCCTCGCCGGCCCCTTCCGGCAAAGCTGCCGCGGCAGTGGCCAAGACACTCAAGTGCGGCGACTGTGGCACCCTGAACCGCCCGACCGAGTGGTACTGCGAGCGCTGCGGGGCCGAGCTGGCAGGGGTGTAAGAGGTGAGGGGTGAGAGGGAGGTCAACCGGTGTGAATAGGTTGCGCTATCGAGCTAAAGTTGTTTCTCCAATGGCTTCCTATAAACTTCAAGGGGCGCCCGAGTGGTCATCGGCGCCCCTTCTCACGTCCCACTCACCGCTTACTGCTTACCGCTCACTTCTTCCCGGCCACCAGCTTTGCCAGGCGGCTCTTCTGCCGGGCGGCGGCATTCTTATGGATGATGCTCTTGCGGCCCGCGCGGTCGAGGAGCTTCACCGCTTCGGCGTAGGCGGCCGCGGCCTCGGCACCCGTGGCACTACGCACCTTCTTGAGCGCGCTGCGGAGCTGGCTGCGATGCGTCCGATTGAGAACGGTGCGAGTACGGCCTTGGCGCATACGCTTGGCGGCGGATTTGATTCGGGGCACGGCTACCTCGGCGAACGGTGGAGTCCATCCGGAGCGGCTCCGGAAGCTGAGCCGGAAAACATAGGGCACCGAGTGTGCAAGGTCAAGCAGGAAGCCGCTTTGACTTGGTTCTCTGCCGCGTTTAACCTTCGGCGCCCTCGAGCCAAGGACGGCCGCCTGGAGCAGCTCAGCAATTTCGTGCTCGCCCTCCCCATGCTCGTCTTCGCCATGGTCGCCCACGAATACGCCCACGCAGTCACGGCGCTCCGGCAGGGAGACGACACCGCCTACATGTTGGGGCGGGTGACGCTCAATCCGCTGCCGCACATCGATCCGGTGATGAGCATTCTGATGCCGGCGCTGATCTGGTTCGCGACCAATGGGGCGTACACCTTCGGCGGCGCCAAGCCGGTCCCGGTGAATCCGCGCAAGTATCGAAACTATGTGAGAGGGGACCTGCTGGTCTCGGCAGCCGGCGTCGCGATGAACCTGATGCTCTCAGTGGTTTGCGCCGTCGTCTTTGTCCTGCTGGGCCTGGCGGCCGGGCTCGTGCCCCAGGCGATTCCGCTCTTCCATACGGCACAACAGATGATGGTCTACGGGATCTGGCTGAACCTGATCCTCTGCTTCTTCAACCTGATTCCGATTCCACCGCTGGATGGCTCCCACCTGCTCTATCACGCGCTCCCGCCCCGCGCAGGAGCCTGGTATCGTGGGTTGAACCGATTTGGCTACCTCCCGATTTTTGCGCTGATTTTTCTCGGTCGTAGCGTTTTACCGATCCTCCTCGCCCCCGCTTTTTTCGGCTCGAACTATCTCATGCGCATCATCTCGCCGTACAGCGTAGGCCTGTGATGGACCACCTATCGGCCGTGGCCGAGACCGAAGCGCCGGCCCAAACCCTGGGCGTGGGACCCGGTTTCGTCATCGAGCTGGAGGCCTTTTCCGGTCCGCTGGACCTGCTGCTTCATCTCTTACGGGAAGAGCAGATCGAGATCGCCGATATTCCGATCGCCCGGATCGCCGATCAATTTCTCCAGGCGATTCACGAGTTGGGCCTCAAC